>JAZQKF010000053.1:0-86264 GCA_045542015.1 Acutalibacteraceae bacterium | reverse complement strand
TAATAGAACGCGCCCCACGCCTGAGCGACTGCTTCCCCATAGTTCCTGGATGTCCCGGAGTAGATCCCGGCGTACTTCCGCACAGCCGCCCAGATGAACTTGCGGACATCCCATCCCAGCACCTTGGCTGCCAGCACGTCGTTCTCCTGGCAAAGCGCCTGGTTCTTGAGGGTAAGCTCCGCCATCTTGGTGAGGAATGCCTGCGCCCCGTCCGGCGTGCTCAGAACCTCCACCAGCTTCTCGGGCGTTATGTACGCTCCGTTCTTCCGGACGTTGGGGAGTACCTCGCTGGTCACCCACCGCTTGAATGCCTTGGCGGTAGGCAGCTTGCTTCCGAGGATCAGGCTGTACATGCCGGATTCATTGATCACCACCTGATTGGGGTTGCCGGGACGACCGTCATGAATCACGACGCTATTCTTGTCCTCGTCATCCACATGCCTGATCAAAGCGTCGCGGGTATTGCTGTAGCCGAGAATATCGGCCACATCCTTGCCAACCAGCCACGGTTCGCCGTCGATCATCACTGCCCGCACCGTCCCAAACGCCTCGTTCGTAAAGGTTGCCAACCCGTTCCCCGTCGTCATGCTCTCCTCTGCCCTGCCATCCTCTGTCCCCAGCCTTCGCGCCTTGTTCGCGACGATGCTCACCATTTCTCCCATGTTGTCCTCCTTGAGTCTGCTCATTCTGCTCGTGTTGTGTGTCCGGGTCGCCGCTGACAGGTCGGTGCCCCTATTCCAATGCTGTTTTCCTCCTTGATGTTGAACGATTCGTTCACCGTCCCAGCCGCAAGGGTGTTCTAAAACGGAACACCCATAGCCGGTCGAACTCCTCCGTCCCGGTCGAGGCCCTTCCGGGTCCCCGCCGTGTGCCGCGCCTATCTGAGCCACGTTCCCCCGCCCGTGTGCCGCGATCCGCGCCAGTCCGTGCCCCGCTCGCATGCCCCACACTTATATATCAGCTCAGGTCAGTCCAAGGAAGTATCAGCTTTGTTCCTGTTAACAAAATCATTACATGGCAATCTACATGGCAATCATTACATGCGGCCTTTGCGTCAGGCAAAAATCAAGCCGCCAACCCGGCAAGGGCTGACGGTGGAACTGTTGCCCACCTGACGGTGGAACCGTTGCAAAATCCACAGTTGCATGCACAGGCGTTTATAAGCCGTTTCTAGGCGTTTTACCCCCTTACCCTAGGAAGATATCGACCGAACGTCTGGAGGCGCTTGTAGCAGGCTTAAAACGCGTGACAACCGCATCTGCGTTTAGGTTAGTCAGAGAAGGACAAAATCTGTGCGCGCCAAGACACACGCAAGCCATACGCGCGCAAGGCAAATGCGCAGTCCAATGGGGCCAGGGCAGGACTCCCCCACGCGCCAAAGCAAAGCCAGCGCAAAATACGACGTTTTCCGGGGCCTGGAAGAGGTCGAAAGGAATTCCTTCAATATATTCGCGCGTGCGCGCGCGTTATTATATTATTATTATCTAGATAATCATTAAGCCAGAAGGATTCTATAGAGTCAGATATACTCTGGCTATAATTATTAAGCCAGAAGGATTCTATAGAGTCTGATACTACTATGCTTTAAAAATATAGTTTGGTTTATCCTACCAGATAGAATATATTAAATCTAATTATCTGCTTTACTGGTATACTCTAGCCTGATAGTAATTAAGACTCCGTAAGGAGGATTATTATATATTAACCTAGTCGAAGAAAGGATAATAATATAGCTTATAGAATCCAGTAAAGTATCCTAACAGAGTCTGATAATATATAACTCTGTTAGGACAGTTGACTATCCTAACAGAGGCCCGTTTAGGGCCTAATATAAAAAAATAAAATATAATTATCAACCATACAAGTACTAGTACTAGCTTAGTATCTATGTCTAAGTCGGAGATCTTAATCTGTATTTCTGGATATACAGATCTATGTTAATATATAGTCAGCCGGATCACTTTAGCGCGCCAAAGCGGATTTCACGCGCCAAAGCGTATACACGCGCCAAGAAATATTTTGCCCGATGAAGGGGGGCGCAGGTTGCTGCTCCCTCTGGCTATGGGGTAACGAAACGTTACTCCATCCGCTCGGTTGCGCGCGCTGCCGCCTTGGAGGGCGGCGCGCATCTGAATAATGGCTTCGATTACGGAGGGCATTGCAGGAAGAAAGGCAGGTAATGCTTTTGGATTGCATCGCAGAGCACCAGGAATGCAGGACATTGCCTTTGGAATGCAGGACATTGTCACGGTATCGCAGACTGAGATCCGGCGGCTGCTATTTCCTTTGGCGTGAGGAGCGAAGCGACGGCAAAAAACATTCGGATAAATCGCACGATCAGTGAGTGTTATTCAACATCGTGTCTATTTTCTTACACATGTTCATCAACTGATCGGCCAGTGTTTACCCAGGCTGAAATCAAAGTATCCGGAGAGTGAAGAATTTTTGGGACATATCCCAGTCGGCGCCCCGTCCCAGAAGCCTCGAGGGTTAACGGAATACCGGTATTCGCGTATCTTTGGATACAAACACCCGCTCGCCTGTCTGGGACCAGGCGGGAGACTTTAGTGGGCTAAAGTTGGGTTAGAAGAGGAGTAAGGTTTCCAGGGGTTTCAGTGAGGGTGGTGGGTGGGAATAGATACTACCAAGCAAAAAGAAAACAGCCAACTGGCCTTTGATGGTCATTGGCTGAATAGGATTTAAAAAGGCCGATGATTACGGGGAGGGAAGGGATCGGGTCATTTTCAAGGGCATTTCAAAACAGGGGGATGGGGTGAATAGAGCAGGGGTATCCCTGACTTTAAAGAATTTTGTGCAACCTGGCGTAAAATACCCCCTATCCCCTGGGCACTTTTTAGCCTTGTTCGGCTTAATTTCCCATTCTGCCGATAAAATGAATATTATGCAGGGATGGGGTTACTTGAAAATGGCCCACTCTAGTCTGCTAAAGTGTCTGATTTTCCCATTATAATCGCATTTTAAAGCGTTATGCCCTTCATTTACTCATACTCTACTAATCACATTTTAATCATTTTCTAATCATTTTATGCAGTTTTTAATGAATAATATTCTAGTAAACCGACTTTGGTCTGTTTTCCTATAATTGAGTCCAATTTATTGGACTTTGAAACATTGTTTCGTTTCCTGATTTCTGGTAATTCTGACACATTTTTTCATCCTAGTATCTCATTTTGACATGTTTTTTCAGCCAATTTCGATTATCAAAACGTTATATTCAGGCCTTTTCAAGTGCAAAATTCATCGATTTCAGTAACAATATTTTATGCTTTTCAGTTTAGTAATGCTAAACCGTACAACCCTTCCCTATTCCCTATATATAGTAATAGTCACTTTTTCTGTTCAATCCTGTATGCCTATTTTTAGGGCTTGCCTAATTGCCATGACAATAAACTTATTTTTCGAGATATTGTTAGACTTGCACCATTCTTCCACGTCGTTTATTATGCAATCATCACAAGGAATACGAACCTTCCATGTAACATAGTGTTCACGAATATATTGATTTGTATATTCCTGCCTGTTGAATTCGTTCATATTGCTCAAATCCTCCTGCTAAAATGAGATATTTCAAATTCATTTCTTAACTTGAGTTTTGGGCCCAAATCGGCTATGATTTTACCGTCGGCGAGGCAAGCGGGCCTTGGAGCACCCGCTGCACGACACGACGCAAGCACATTCTGCCTACGACATAGGCGGCCGCGGTTCATAGAACCGTATCTCTATGAGTCGATAGAGATCGAAAAAAGCGTATATATAGACTACGTCGTAACACCGGCAGTTGGCCTGTGGCTTGATCACTATGCCTTCCTGGGGTTTGGGTCGCGTCTTGCTTCCCGTCTATGCCCTCATGCGACAGGATAGGTGTAGGTTCTCAAGTCGTGAGTATGCCTTCGCAGCAGGTACGGGCATTGGGGTGGCGTAGGTGAGCTCTGTCTGTGGGTAAAGCCCACACTGATGAGCCCAGGAAGGGCGAAACAGAGCATATTCCGGGTAAACCCCGGGGAAAGAAGGTACCACTATGTCTACTCAGAACACCACTTCTACCCGTCTGTCCTCCGTTGGTTACAAGTCTCGCGATTTCCAGCAGGATACTTACAAGGCCTATCTGAGCTACCTCCATGCCGTAGAAGAACCGTCTAAGTCGAACGACGTCAAGGCTTTTAACGCCTTCAAAGCTATCGCCGTAAAGTTCGGCTATGAGATCGACTACTACGCAGATTTTGTACATGGAGTCACCAGCTACATGGAGTCCTATACCGCGATGAAGGATAACCCCACTCAGAAGATTAAGTCCCTGTCCAGCTTCCGGCAGCTCTTCACCAGGGACATCCTTGCGAAGATTCAGAAGTCGATTATTACCTACACTGTCCCGAAGGCTCCTGCCACTCCTGCAAAGAAGCAGGCGAAGAAGCAGGCCGCTAAAATGACGGCGAAGGAAGTCAAGGCTATCGAAGCCGAAAATGCAAACCTCCAGGCGGAGCTTGCGAAGGCTCGTGAAGCGCTCAAGGCCATGGGCGTCTACTCCTCCGCGCTCAACTCCGTCGGCTCCGCTCCCGCTGGCCTGAAGAAGGCTTGCTAATCGCTTCCCACATCAAACCACATACTTCAACAAATAACAGTATACCACCGTCCCGGGATCGCTGTCAACCCTCCCGGGGCGGAAAACAACGAAATTTTACAAAGTTTGGAGGTGGAATTATGCTCGCGAAATTGCGCGGAATCGTGCTGGTCCTTGCCCTGATCGTAGGGCGCGAAATTGGAATCCGTCATGCTATCGCGGAATCTGAAATCACAATTTCGGAATCCGGAATCCTGATCAACTTGGACGGGAACGAATACCGGCACTACTGATCCGGAATTTGTTACCATCTAATCCTACTATACCTACATGAAAATAGGGAATTAAGAAAGGGGAATTTGCTATGAAGCCTGCCATCATGTCCGCCATCATCGAAACCATCATGGAAACCGCCCAGAATTGCATCAACCTTGGAAACGCGAAATTCATCGCATACGCGAAAACATTCACCGCCGAGTACATCGATGAAAAAACCGGTCGGTTCCTTGTGGACGGCGCGGATTGCGGAATCCGCTTCTACGAAGGGCAGGTGTGCCTGCTGTGATCACCTTGTACCGGAATCCCAAAGGGCGCCGGAAGAATTTCGACGCGGAAATAGAAGAAGTGTGCCCCGGCCTGATCGCCGGGGTGCTCTTCCTCCTGTGGGTACTCGTAAGCCTGGCCAACTAATCCAATACGCGAAATGAAAGGAGAATCACTATGTCCTTTACCATCGAACCCAAGCTCCACGTCTCCCTGAATAACTCCAAGCTGGGTGACCACATCCCCAGCGTGAACCTCGTTCCTGGCGTGTCCTGCCGAACGAACGCGCCTTGTTTCGGAACCAAGGGCTGCTATGCCTGCAAAGGCAGGTTCAAGTTTGCGAACGTCCAGAAATCCCTCTGGGATAACTGGGCGCTCTGGGCCAACAAGCCTGCGGAATACATGTCGGGAATTATTGCCGCCGCCAAGGACGCGGGATTCTTCCGCTGGCATTCTGCAGGCGACATCCCTTCCCCGGAATACCTGGCCATGATGGTCTGGGTGGCCGAACGCTGCCCTACAACAGAATTCCTTGCCTTCACGAAGCAGACCGAGCTTGTGAACGCCTACCTCGACGCCCACAAGGGAATTTTGCCGAAGAACCTCCATATCGTTTTCAGCCACTGGGGAAATGAATTCGTCCCCTACAATCCCTACAACCTGCCCACCGCCCATGTCCGCTTCAAGGACGAAGGGAAGAACGCGCCGATCCCCGGAAATGCCTTCGAATGCCCCGGCTTCTGCGGCGACTGCGTGAAAAGCCGTGAAACCTGCTTCAAGATGAAGCGCGGCGAGGCCGTCGTCTTCAACGAGCACTGAGACAAACCCCGGAACCACCGACATGAATTATAAGTGAGGAGGAACAAACTATGGAAATCACCATCGAGGCCATCAAGAAGGGACTGGAAAGCACGAAGGCGCAGAGCGCTTGGAAGAAGGGCGTAGTGCTCTACGCTTGGGAATTGATCGACGAGCTGGAAGAGGCGATCCAGTACGGGAATTTCACCGAGGAAGACTTCGCGTCTCCTCGCATGCTGGAGAAGGCCATGCTCAACGGGGCCAGCGACTGGGATCAATACAGCTGGGGCGGCTGCTCACTTGTCTATGACCGCGACATCGCCGAACGCCTTTGCACCGCCACGGAATTGAAGATCACCCGGAACGGCGAGCGCAGGCCGAATGCTCGGGAGGAGTGGCTGGACACTCAGGCGAGGGCGCTGTATCAGGCCGCCCAGCTTATCCACGGAATTTGCAACAGCCTGAAGGAGGTGGCCTGAATGGGTCAGTATTATCATCCCCTCTTCCTGAACGGGAACAAGCGTACCTTCCTCAATCCACACCAGTATGATAACGGCTTGAAGCTCATGGAACACAGCTGGATGGGAAACCGGCTGATGAACGCGGCCTTTGCCCTGATCAAGGACAAGCCCACACGCGTGGCCTGGGTCGGAGATTACTCCGACGAGCAATATGGCGATCCCTACGAGGAAAAAATGCCATACGAGAAATTCATGCGGTATTACCGGGCGTGCTGGAACCCGGATCGCGATCCTGTATTCAGCCACCCGGAACCGCCGATGCTGGACGAAAACACCGAGGGCTGGTATCTGGTCAACCACACGCAGAAGCTCTCCCTAGATATGACCGAATACTGCGACCGGAACAGCTTGGATGGCTGGGCGGTGAATCCCCTGTCCCTGCTGACCGCCTGCGGAAATGGCCGGGGCGGCGGAGATTATCACAGCCAGTATCCCGACTACGACAAGGTCGGGACCTGGGCCTTCGACCGGATCGAACTGACGCAGAACCCGCCCGCAGGCTACACGCCCGTCATGTACGGCTTCAAGGAGGAATGAGCATGGATCCCATCCGCACCTTCACCCCCGACACCCCCGAATACAATCGCCTGACCCGCGCCGCAAAGGTACTTACCGAGGCCAGTCCCCAGAAATTCACCTACAAGGTCGAAGAGACTTTCTTCGACTTCGGCCAGAACTGGATGTGGACGACCATCATCTGCTACCGGCCCGATGGGGAATCCTATCAGGCCCTGTACCCGGCCGATCAGGAGGCCATCCTGACCAGCGACAACCTGATCGCCGCCCTGGCCCAGATCAGTCAGGGAAAATACTGGCTGGACAAATAAGATACGCGAAACGAAAAGGAGGAAGAAACTATGTTCATCATCATCAACAGCGAAACCCTGACCGAGAAGGACATCGAAACCCTCAAGAGCCTGTTCATGGGAACCGCCGCCCCCACGGAACCTACTGTGCTGGTCGATGAAACGCCCATGCCGGAGCCCGCCGAGCCTGAGCCTGTCAATCCCGCCCCGGAACCTGCCGAAAAGAAGCCCAAGCGTAAGTACGCCAAGTATCCGTACAAGCGCCCTGCCGGATGGGAGCCCGATGCAGAGTTCTACTCAGTGCTTGAACAGTGGAAGTCTGGCGCGTACACATCAGCCGAGGCCGCGAAGGAAGCGAACATGACCAAAAACCAGTTTGACTGGTGGCGCAGGAAGCTGGGTTGCCGTCGGCGCGAAAACCCGTATCCCCGCTCTATGCAGGTGAATGAAGTTGTTGCTTCCCCGGAATTCAAGGCTATCGCAGTGGCCTGGAGCGCCGGTGTGTACACCAAGGATGAGGCAGTCGCCAAGAGCGGATTGCCCGCTTCTACCTTCTACAAGCGGGCCAAACTTTTCCTTCGCGAAATCGCTGCCGCCTGACCATCACGGAATTTGAAAGGAGGAACCCCTATGAAGAAGCACATTATCTGGTCTGACCTCGACTTCGACTACGAGCGCGACTGGGAGGACGACATGATGGAAATGTATCCTGACGCCTCCGATCTGGAGCGCCGCGCCATCGCCATGCAGGAAAATGCCGACAACCTCGAATACGCCCGGGAAGACCTGAACATCGATTTGGGAACCCCGATCCTCGTCCTCGCCGTTCTCGACCTGTGGGACGGAAAGCACTACGCCACCAAGCTGATCGACAGCGGAAAAATCTCCGACTGCCTCCGCTACTACTACGACTACGGCGAGTTCCTCCTGAACGAGGACGGCGATCTCGCCTGTCATGACGCCCACCACGACGGGACCAATTACTACATCTTCCGCGCAATCCGGAAAGGGAAAAGCGCGAGGGCCTTGGAGCTGCTCGGCCAGCACTGGCGGGACGGGAACGCGACCCGGGAGGAAATCAACCGGGTGACCTACTCGCTGGGCAAGCGCATTGCCCGGGTTTACGGATGGAAGGTGAGCGCGTGAACGGCGAAATCGAAACGGTCATGCGCCAGCTGAACCACACCGGCGAAGCGTACCTGACCCGGAACGGCACGACCTACTGGTTCGTGTTCATGTCGGGAACCACCGTCAGCGTCTACGCCGACGACGAATTCATCGGAAAGTATAAACTCGGTCAGGATCTGAACCGATTCCTGATCGAAATCAGCGGGTTTTAACAGGGAATTTACAGCGCCATATTTGTGACAAATCAAGTCCACAATATCTTTACATAGGAGGAATCCCCATGACCTACCGCGCCTTCGACCGGGGCGGGACCGTCGCCCGCTTCAATATCTCCTGCAACCTCCGCCATGCCGCCACGCTGCACGCCATGGCCACCGAGCTGACAAAAGCCTATCGCCGGAATTTCCGGCGGCTGTACAAGCTCTACCAGTCCTCCCCCGCCTTCTTCACCGTGCGGGAGAAAGAGACCGGAAAACTCATCATGCTCATCGAAAAGGAGGCGGCCTGAATGCGGAAGACCTATTGGATTTATTACCCCCGGAACTTCGCCAACGAATACAACCTCATCAGCGCGACCACGGAGGCCCAGCGGAAAATCCTCAAGGCCCACGGCTACGAGCGCATCCCCCTGAAACGCGTCAGGGAGCTGTGCTCGCTGGAGCGCTGGCGCCGGAAAACCGACCCGGCCTTCGCCTACAATGCGCCGACCGAACCGACTCCCTACGAAGAGTACTAAACCTTCGCAAATATCTGGAACAAAGTACTTATGGAAATGGAGGGTAAAGCATGAAAGTGAAAAGCGAAAACCTGCCCGAACTGGTGGGCCAGCTCATCGATATATTTGAGGATTTCCTCGCCGAAAAGGGCGTCGAAATCGAGAATCCGGAAAAGGCCGAAGTCGTGGCCGACGGGGAGGATCCGGAAAGCATCTGCATCCTCTACGGCACCGACTACGGCGTCCTCCAGTCCGCCATCGAGGAGACGCTGGTCAACTGGAAACTCGCTGAACCGCGAAATTAAGGAGGTATGACCATGAAGAAGCTGTACATTCTTATCACCGACACTGACTGCGACCAGACCATGGAGCGCTTCGACACGCTGGAGGATGCCCAGACCCGGATGAAGGCCGAATTTCTGGACGCCCTGCGGCTGGAATACGACCCGGAAAACAAGGAAGGCTGGGAATTGTACGAATTCCAGTCCTGGAGCGCCTGGATCAACGCCGATTACGCCTGGTGTGACATGGACTGCACCTGGCATATCTGGGAATTGGAGGTATGAGTCATGTGCAACGTCTACGCCATTGTCACCGCCGACTCCCGCTACGAGGACGCCGATCCCTGGGTGGACGTGTTCACCGACCGGGAAACCGCCATGCGGTACGCGGATGAGCTACTGGATCGCTTCCAGAAGTACGGCGTCATCGAATACATGCACGTCACCTGGCACGACGTCACCCTGAACGACGACGAAACCCACCTCACCTGCGCGGACGAGGTGTACGGAACCGAAGAAGAGGAGGCTTGATTATGCACAGCAGGATTTTTGAAATCGGAACTACGCCCATCGATACGGAAGACCGCATCGGCGCGTACTCCCTTGAGCCGGGCGACGTGCCCATGGCGGACAGCTATGACGAGACGGACGACCGGGAGCACGACTTGGCCTGGCTCATGGAGCACTTCGAGGAAATGGCCCATGGGCTGGTCAAGCGGGACGGGGATGCCTTCACCTTCCTTCCCGGCTTCAAGCGTGCCTACTTCGCGTCGGAATTCAAGGATTTCCACCGGATCGTCAAGCGGCTGGCCGCCCTGACGGAGGAAGACTTCGCGGAGAAGAGCCCGGAACTGGACGTAATGCGCCTCCGGGACACCTTCGATGACCAGTTCGGCTTCTACATCTACATGTCCGAGGACGGTTATTGCGAAACCCTCGGCGACTGGGTTCGCTGGGAAGTTGAGGAAGGCAAGACCTACTACGTCGGCGGCGTCGTGGACTACCACGCCTGAGGAGGGAAATCATGGCAAAGATCAAGGACGGCTGGCACACCATATACGGAAAATTTGTGTACATCGAGAACGGCCGCGTCCTGCGGGGCGTGTCCTCCCGGGACTGGAACCAGCGCACCATTTACCCTTACCGGGTCTGCCGGGACGGCTGCACGAACTGCGCGGGCATCACCGTGGACGCCTTCCGCTCGGGCTTCCGGCGCGGAACCGTCACCATGCTGTAAGGAGGGAAAATCATGAAAGTCGAGCACATCGTTCAGATTCAGGTTGTCATGTACTACAACACCGTTGTCGAGGATGACACCGACCACCCCATGACGGATGACCAGATCGCGGAAATCGTGAAGGGTCGCATGCTTGAACAGGGCCCCGGCTCCCGTAACTTCGAGGCCGTGGATGTGGACGTGGAGGAAGAGGACATCGACCGGGTCATCGTCCTCCAGACCATCAACGCGGATCGGGAAAGCCCCGGCTACCTCGAAGACATCACCGACGACTTCATCGACCTCCAGCGGAAGCTGAAGAAAGGAGCCTGACCATGACGCTCGGAACATACGAATGCCAGACTACCTTCTGGCAGGACTTCACCATCGCGGAATGCTTCGGCCTGGAGGCCATCCGGGACACTTACCGCCGCGCCAGCGCCGAATGGGGAAACAACGTCAAGTACATGACCGAGCTGACCATGGTGCTGAACTGGAAGCTCTGGGACCACTACGGGAAGGGGCGGGAGGAATTCGCCCGGATTTATGACGGATTGTGGAAGGCGGCTGACCGCTATTGCTCGGGCCATTTCAAGGGCGACGACCTGACCTACTACTACCAAACGACGGACTGAGGAGGGAATGTGATGAGGGGCTACAAGCTGTTCAAGGTGAAGAAGTCTGAACCGGGCAAGCTCTTCCCGCTGTACGTGCTGACCGACGATCCCACTCCGATTGGCGTGTGGCTGCCCGCCCGGGAAGGGGAAATGAAGGACGGCAAGGTCAAGTCGAAGCTGGGCCTGCTGGCCTACCGCCCCGGCTGGCACCTGTCGGACGTGCCCCTCGCCACACACATCGGCATCAAGGAGGACGGCGTCATCAAGTACATGCACGACGACGAGGTCTGGTGCGAGTGCGAATTCAGCGACGCCGTCTCCTACCAGCCGGAGGCCAACCGGAACGGCACGAAAAACGGAAAGCTCGTCCCCAGGGAGGCGATGCTCCGGCGGATCCCGGAAAACGGCTACTACCGATACAAGACCAACCCCAATATGACCGGCGAGTGGATCATCGCCGGGGCCATCAAGGTGCTCCGCGTCCTGCCCGATGCGGAAGCCTTTTCCATCTGCAAACGGCACGGAATGGAACCGCTCAAGCGCAGGAATGAACTGAATCTGGCGGACTACGGGTTCGCCGCGTAAGGAGGAAGCAGTATGTACGTGGAGTTTTTGACCGAGGACAATGAGAACATGACGGTCATCGTGGACGACCGGGATACCATCGGCTTTGACGGCAACACGGTGTATTTTACGGATCAGGACGGGAACGACTGGGACGTGCCCGCCGACCATATGTGCAGTATCTGGCTCTGGTAAGGAGGTATGCGGAAATGAAAGAGATCAGGCCCTATCGGGTCACCTTCCTCGCCAAGAAGGACGGCCAAACCAGGTGGCGCGTGGACGTGGAGGCCTACAACGCTCCCGAGGCCGAGAAAAAGGTGGCCGCCCGCTGGGGCGCCGCCCATAACGAGCGTGGAAAGAAGCCCCAGATGTTTGAGGTCACGGTGCGCAGGCTCGGGGAGGACGAGCCCTTCCAGCCCCGGTTTACGAGGGAGGTGTGAGCATGGGCCATTGGGAAGCGCGGGCCAAATACGCGGACGGCTCCGAGGTCAGCCGCGACTTCGCCTATACCGCCGAGGGAAACTATGAAACGGAATGTGAGGAGCAGTATTCGATTGAGTGCTGGCTCTTGGAGCGGGAGTCGGAATCGCCGGTCATCTGGTACTCCGTGGACTATGTACCCGACGAGGAATCTCCCTCTTGACAGTTAGAAGAAACCCGGATATAATAGCAGTGGGCTATCCCACTATCCCACAGGAGGTGTTCACGATGGAAGGAATTTGGAATGAGTACGACGCGAAGGTAGACTCGAAGAAGCGCGTCACGCTCCGGAATACGTCCTACGCCTTTTATCATGTGTTGGAGTTGAAGGACGGGCGGATTCTTCTGGAACCGCGTGAGCTGACCGTTCCCTTCTCCGTGTCGGAAAATACGTTGGCCATGATGGATCAGTCTATGGAGAATTTCAAGGCTGGGGTGGTCTCCGAGCCGGTTGATTTATCCGGATTTGAGGGCTAAGCGATGTACAGCATACGAATGGGTGTGCCAGAAATGGCCGCGCTATGGAATTCCCTGCAAACGAAGGTTCGCTCCTCCTGCGCGTCGGCTGATGAACAGCGTTTGTATAAGCGAATTGGGAAAGCCCTTGCTTTGCTTTCCCACGATCCACGCCATCCTGGCCTTCACAGTCATGAAATAGCGGCGCTGACCAAGCGCTATGGGCATAAGGTGTGGGAATCCTATCTGGAAAACCAGACTCCATCGGCGGGCAGGATCTTTTGGGTATACGGGCCCCAGCAGGACGACATCACGGTCATCGCCATCGAGCCACATCCGAATGACAAGGCAAATGCCTATCGTAAAATCACACTATCGTCACTGAATAAGTAACCCTATGCATGGATCATCAGATATGGAGGACACGCCATGAAGAACGGCAAGGAAACCTTTGTGAAGAAGATCGGCTCCCGCTGGTACGCCTTCCAGGGCGACGTGAAGCGGAACAACGTCACGGGGATCGGCGACGACACGGACGATTGGAAGGGCAGCTGCCGCTGGACGGACACCGGAATCGCCGAGGTGGCCACGCCCTCTTCCTCCCGCGCCGAGGCGGAGAAGAAGGCCAGATCCGCCGGTCATTACAACGAGTTTGAGAAGGATGAATACTGATGGAAGGAAAAACCTTTGCGGAAACCATGGTGCTCCTCCGGGACATCTGCCGGTGGCTGGGCGGCTGTAAGGGCTGCCCGGCGGATGGGGACGACCATGGCTGCTATATGGAAATCGCCCGCTACAGCCCGGTGAGCTATGAGCGGATCCTGAAGCGGGCAGAGTGGCTGCTTGCCCACTTCGACCTCAACTACCGCTGCCCCTGGCGGAACGCGGCCTACCCCTACACCAAGACCGGCCTCATGAAGCGGGAAATCGATCCCACCATCAACCGCGCCCGCCTGCCCAAGCGGATGTACACGCCGGAGCTGATAGACGAAAGCCTCTGGCCGGTGGATCAGGACCTGCACGAAACCTACCCGCCGGACGAGTGCTTCTTCACGGAGGAGGAAACCATCCGCTACGAGCGCCCGCCCCATCCGGACGACCCGCCGGACGACCGGTTCCACTACAAGGGAAAATAACTGAACGACAGAGCCCGACATGGCCAAGCGCCGTGCCGGGATTTTTGTACCCAAAAAAGGAGGACTGACCATGGAAAAGCACCCTGTGACCCTCACGGTCGGAACGACCTACTTGAACCACGGCGGCGGGAAATACCGCTGCCTCTTCTCGGACGGCAAAACCACCGCTGTCGTGCGCAACGTGGCCTCCGGCTGGACCTGCGAGGTACACGGCACGGTCATCTACGACGACGGCACCATCGAATGGGACTACTCGAAGGGAGGGCACTTTGAATGAGGAACACCTACATCACCAACCTGGACGGCAAGTGGTACGCCTTTGAGGGCGACATGGCCAAGAACCAGGTCTGCGGAATCGGGGCCGACCGGGGCGACGGCTACATCTACTTCGCCCGCTGGAACGAGAAGGGCATCCTGTACGTGGCTTCCCCTTCCCCGAACCGCCGCGCCGCCTACCGTAAGGCCACGCGGGGCGGAAACTACTCCGGGGAGGTGTGAGCATGGCGAATTATACGGAAGACCAGCGCGCCGCCATCATGAACCTCATCCTCCGGAGCAAGGACGCGCCGATCAAGGGCGTCCAGCGCTTCAAGGACGGCGGCCTCCCCCACTACTACCTGACGGACGGCTTCGTGGTGGTTGATGCCCTCTCGCCCCTCACGCCGGAAACGGAACGGCTGCCGAAGAGCGTCGCCCGGGTGTCCGTCCGCCCGCCGAGGGAAACGCTGGTCAAGTTCCAGAACCGGGTGAAGGAGCTCTACAACGCCATGTGCGCTCCCCTGCTCCTCCCGCCCGCCTATAAGCTGAAGCAGATGGCGGAAAGGCAGGAGAAAACGGGAAAGCCCGTCGTGATCCGCTTCCCGGACGGGCACCACATCAATCCCGATTACCTGCTGACCGCCGTCAGGATCTGTGGAAAGGGCTGCCGCGCCATGACCAGCGGGAATCCCCTCGCTCCCATCCTGGTCTACAGCGACGATTATGACCTCTCCGCCTACGTCTTCCCCGTCCACCCGGCCGTCATCAGCCCGGAAACCAAGCTGCTGGACTGGCCCAGTGTTAACATTGCGTAACGCTGAGACATTCCCAAACCGGCCTGAGCTGATATAACAGTAGACGGACATGAGCCGTCTGGCCCACGGGTGAGGGCCAAGGCCCCAAGGGCCAAAGGAAACACCCGCCCCTGTCGCGATCAGGGGCGGGCGCTGATGGATGACCGGTTATTGGTTCGATGTTCTCGTCTTTTTTGAGCTTCCGGTATCTGTTGAAGATTTAACCGTTGTCAAGCCATCTTTACGTTTGATCTCGATAGATATCTTGATCTTGCGCTTCGGCAACGCAAACACCTCCCTTCACCGTTTGGTAACTGTGTCACCACCTCCATCATGTATTGCGGCGCATGCAACCGCACCGACAGTATACCAAACAGGAAACTATCTGTCAACGGCCCTCACCCATTTCAACCACAACACCGAAAGGAGTACACGCTATGGAAACCAATACCAACTCGATGTTTACCCGCTTCTTCAACAAGCTCGCCTTCAAGGAGGCCAGCGACCAGACGGTTACCACCTACCGCTTCCACCTCAATAAGCTGCGGCTGTTCCTGACCGCGCAGTTCGGCGTGGATCCGGATTCGGAAACCGGCATCCGGCAGGTGACCGGCGGCATGCTGGAGGAGTTCCAGATCGCGCTCAAGGAACAGGGCGCGAAGCCCGCCACCCAGCAGCTCTCCTGCGCCGTCGCCCGGGCGTACTTCAACTGGGCGTTCAAGGCGGGGCTGGTGGATAAGAACCCGGCGGACGCGCTCACCAACGTGAAGGTCGTGAGGGAGGAGCAGAGCCACCTGTCCTGGCCGCAGGTGGAACAGCTCATGGGCACGTACCATTCCCGGAACCAGCTGCGGGACGTCACCCTCATGGCCATCGGCTTCACCATGGGCATCCGCGTGGGCGGCATCCTCGGGCTGAACATCGGGGACATCCATGAGGACGGAACCCTCACCTACCGCAACAAGGGCGGCGCCCGGGTCACGGCCTTCATCCCGGAGCCGGTGATGAACCTGATCGACGAGTACATCCGCAAGGAGCGCGCCTATGCCGACCCGGACGAGCCGCTGTTCGTGTCCACGACCGGCGCCCGGCTTTCGGTGGACACGGTGGAGGTCATCTACAAGAAGGCCGGAAATATGCTGGGCATCCACATCACGCCCCACTCAGCCCGACGCACCTGCCTTTCCCGCATCAACGAGTTGCAGGGCAGGGAGATGGCGCAGGTGGTGGCGCACCACAGCGACGCGAGGACCACGTCGAGGTACCTGTACGAGAGCCGCGAGGCCATGGCGGATCTGTACCGGGGCATGAGCCTGTTTAAGGGCACTTCGGATTCCGCCATCGCGGACGTCCTCGCCGACGCGGAAGATTAAGGAGGTTTGGATCATGGAAAACAGCCACAAGGAAACGGTTGAAGTCGTCCGGTGCGAGTTCTGCGCGGAGTGGAATCCCGCCCGGGTGTTCAACAACGAGCGCGGCGCCTGCAACGTGGACGCCATGGTGCGGGAGAAGGATTTCTTCTGCAAGAACGGTCATGAGCCGGAGCCGGAAGACAATTCTGTCGTGCCGGTGACCGTCACCGTGCCGGAACCGGAGAATAATCAGGACGACGTGTCCGGGAAGGACGAATGACCGTGCGGGATCGGTTTGGCGACCGGGTGCGGGAAATGGAACGTGCGGGGTATCCCTTCGTGGGGTACCTCCACGCCCATGGATACGCGGTCTACCGCACGGACGCCTTCCGGAACACGCGCCCGATCATGGGGGCCGGGCACGTCCGCTTTTACGACTCATATTCCACCACCCTTCACCTGCACCGGAAAAGTTTCGATAAGCTGGTCGAAAAACTCCGGCGCCGGGGCGAACTCTTATGCCTGGTGGAGAACGACGGAAACGGAAGCGGAACCAGATGGTACTGGGAATGAAGGAGGATATGAAGGAGGATGCGAATGACCATCGGCAGTCTTTTCTCCGGCGCGGGCGGCTTTGAACTGGCCGCCACGAAGGCCGGAATGACGCCCCTGTGGGCCTCGGAGATCGAACCTTACGCCATCGCCGTCACTTCCGCCCGCTTCCCGGGCATGGAGCACCTGGGCGACATCCGTGCGATCCACGGCGGGGAAATTGCCCCGGTGGACGTGGTCTGCGGAGGCTCGCCGTGCCAGGATATGTCCACGTCCTCGCCGACAAGGGGCGAGGGTGTCCATGGCGAACGATCCGGCCTGTTCTGGGAAATGATCCGCGTGATTAAGGAGATGAAGGAGGCAACCCATGGCAAATACCCCCGCTTTGTTGTGTTCGAGAACGTACCCGGCGCGCTGTCGTGCCACGGCGGCGAGGACTTCGCGCAGATTGTCGAAGCATTCGCGTCCCTCTGCGCAGGCGGCGTTCATGTTCCTCGACCTCAGAGATGGCAGAACGCCGGAGTGGTCGTGGGAGACGGATGGAGCCTCGCTTGGCGTGTCATGGACTCCCAATACTTCGGTGTCGCCCAACGTCGCAAGAGAGTGTACCTTGTCCTCGATAGCGGAAGCGAACGCGCCTGGGAAGTACTCTTTGAGCGCGAAGGCCGCGAGGGGCTGGCTGGAGCGGATGGATCGCTCGGGCAAAGTGCTGCCCCCCCCACTGCGGGAAGCACTCCTGGCCTGTGCCGGGCGGTAGATAACCACCAGCAGGACTGCCGCCTCCTCCTGTACGGGGAAACGGATCCGCTGCCCACCCTCTCCCATAAGATGGGCACCGGCGGGAACAACGTACCCCTGGTGCTATGCGTGGGTAACAAGCAGATCAACCAGTCCGCCATGACGCCCCAGGCGGGCACGCTCAACTGCATGCATGACCAGCAGGTCGTGTATGTGGACGACGGAAACGGCCCCATCCTCCGCCGCCTCACGCCGCTGGAATGCCTTCGGGCGCAGGGGTACCCGGATCGCTGGTGGGAGGACGTCCCCGGCTCGGATACCGCCCGCTACCGCCTGATGGGAAATTCCGTGGCCATTCCCGTGGTGTCCGCCATCATGCGTTCCCTCGCCGCTCACGCCGGACGAATGACCTTTGTCCCTTCATAAAAGGAACGGAGCTGTCTCAAGAAGACAGCCCCGATCCCCGGGTTGCCGGGTCCCCACGGAGGAGTAGGGCGGCTTCCCTTCCGGGGCGGTTCCTGGGCGGATACTACGCCTCCGGTATTTTCTATTGTAGCACAGAACCGACCGACTGTCAACGAAAGGAGAAACACCATGAACGCACCCAAACGCGCCGTGTACACCATCCCAGAAATCATGCAGATGCTGGACGTCTCCTCCTACGTGGCCATCAAGCTGGTCAGGACGGAGATGCCGTTTATCAAGCTCGGCCGCTCTTACCTCGTCCATCGCCCGGTGTTCGACCTCTGGTTCCAGAAGACCGTCGAGCGCCGCAAGCACTGGTTGCCCTATTCCAAAGTTCACGGCAAAGGCCGGTCTGGCGTGTATTGCCTGCCCGGCGCCGTCAAGGAGGTTGTATGAGACTCAGCACGTCAGTTAATATCCTCGGCCAGGAGTATTCCGTTCAGGTGGTGCCCTACGGGAGCGACCCCATGTTCCTGGATGGGGAAACCAACGGGTATACGGATCTGTTTGAGCACCGCATCGTGGTGCAGGACGCGCCGGACGGCGATATGGAAAACGTCTATGCCGTGACCGCCCGGTGCCTGAGGCATGAGGTGGTTCACGCCTTCCTTGAGGAGTCCGGCCTGTCCTCCAACTGGACGCACCAGACCGGGCAGGATGAAACCATCGTGGACTGGATCGCCGTCCAGTGGAACAAGATGGCGGAAGTCATCTCGGATATCTCGGTCAAGCTCATGCAGGCGTACCCGCCCCGCCCGGTGACGACCATGTCCCTCGCCTACGTGGTCACGGATGACGGAATCCCCGACCACCCCACTTACTGAAAGGAGAATGCTGATGGCTAAGAATCATCCCAGCGGATCCATCACGCGTACAGGCTACGCGGATATCACCTATGTCCTTTTGTTGTTCGGCGTCCTCCTGGTCTCCAAGCTCAAGGGGACTCTCCTCTGGGGTTGGGCGTGGGTCGCCAGCTTCCCCTTGTGGGGCACGGCGCTGATCGCGGCGTCCCGGACGCTCTTTGACGGGATGAATGATGGACGCTCCGGTGGAAAAGAGAGCGAATGAAAGAACCTCCCTTCTGCGGCTGTACGCCGGAGCATTACATAGCTCACGCCTCCCATCTTGATTGCGGCGCCTCAACACCGCTGGCGTGATGATACCATGTGGTTGCTTCTTTGTCAACCCGGAAGGGAGGCCGAATGCCTCCAGTGATAACGGAAAGGAGAAATGAAATGTGTGAATTGAAGACCAGCTTGTCTGTGGGCCCGCTTGGGATCATTGCCCTGGAGACGGAATTGAAAACCGACGGTACAGAGAATCAAGCGTCATCTCAGGAAGAGCAATGCGGACAAGGGATAATACACGCTGCTTCACTTCGTATTCATCCCGGATCTCCCACAGGAAGTGGCACAGCTCCTCCAACAGAATGACGATGATGTCGTCGCTCCTATTGTAAAGTAGCACAGCGTGTCTGTCAACGGAAAGGAGAAATGAAATGAACAAATTTACTGAGCAGAACGCCCTGATCCCCGTCTCCAATGAAAACGGAAACCTCATGGTCTCCGCCCGCGACCTGCACCAGAAGCTGGAAATCAAGACCGCCTATAAAGACTGGTTCCCCCGTATGTGCGAATATGGCTTCACTGAAGGAACTGACTTTCGCTCATTTTTGAGCGAAAGTACCGGAGGCCGTCCAGCAGTAGATCATATGATCTCTCTCTCCATGGCCAAGGAGCTGTGCATGCTCCAGCGCACGGAGAAGGGAAAGTTCTTCCGCCAGTACTTCATCAAGGTGGAGGAGGCGTGGAACAGCCCGGAGGCCATCCTCTCCCGCGCCCTCCAGATTGCCGGGGAGAAGGTCAGGCGCCTGGAGGAAGCCACAGGCCAGCTCAAGGAGCAGGTCGCCCTGATGGAGCCCAAGGCTTCCTATTATGATATGGTGCTCGCCTGCAAGGATCTTCTGCCCACCACCGCCATCGCCAAGGATTACGGCATGTCCGCCCGCCAGCTCAACCGGATGCTTGCGGATCGCGGAATCCAGTACCGGCTCGGCTCCCGCTGGGTGCTGAACCAGAAGTACGCGGGCGAGGAGTACTGCGGAAGCAAGACCTTCGCCAAGTTTGATGTGAACGGCGTGCCCATGTGTGAGGTGCATTCCTACTGGACGCAGAAGGGACGCCTGTTCATCTACGACCTGCTCAAGAAAGAGGGCATCGTGCCCGTGATGGAACGCTTGAGCGCCTGAAAGAAAGGAGTACCCATGGAAGAAGCACGTAAGAAGGAAATCATCCGCCTCTGCACCCGCCTGGCCAACGCCTGGGCCGCCCAGCCCTACTGGCGCCTCGGCCAGCTCCTCGCGAACCTTGTCCGCTTTGTGGATAAGGACGTCTTCTTCGTCGAGGATGACGAGCTGATCCTCTACCTGGAGGCGCTCACCTCCTACGCGCCCATGCAGGATGAGACGGAGCTGGACCACGCGCTCATCACCGTCCTCTCTACGCTCACGGCGGACGAACTGGACAAGATGGGCGCCAAGGAGGCCATTGTGAAGGCCAGGCGCCTGCTCCGCATTCAGGGCATGGCCCAGAAGACCGAAACCGACTCCAGTCCGGAAGAGGACGCGGAGAATGAAGTCCAATAAACTCCACTCATTCCCGCAGGAATCCGGGAACTGACCCAGAATTATATAGTCTATGATAACAGAACACACGTTCGTTAATGGAGGAAAATATGAGGGCAAAATTGACCAATGAAGTGAGCATCTCGGAGCTGATGGAGTACCGCAGGGAGAACTTCACCAATGCGGAAATCGCGGAAATGCTGGGCGTATCGGTGGCCACCATCTACCGGCTGATCGGGCCGTCCGGCTTCCGCAAGAAGCGGGAGAGGAAGCCGAAGGACGAGGGAAACATCGTCCCCCTCCCCTCTGTCCCCGCGAAGGAGCCGGAGAACGTGCCGCCCGCCTGCATGGTGACCCTCTCCCGCATCGTGGAGGTCGGCAACGATGAGCGCAGCTACCGCCTGAACGCGGAAACGCAGACGGTGGAGATCCGCGCCCATGGAGGTTGCCTGTCCGTGGATTATAAGGATCTGTCCGGCATCGCGAAGGAAATTGCCGCCATCCTGCGCAAGTGCGGCGATTCGCTGGTGATGACTGTGGAGGCCTGGTAATGGCGGCGAAGAAGTTTGATGGGGTCATGATCGGAAAGGGCGACGATTTCTTCGGCGCGGTGCTTACCTGTGCGGTGCGGTACTGCCTGGGCCGCCGCACCTATATGCCCCATCTGGTCACCGACTGGATCCGGGACCATTGTTCCGGCCAGATGAGCGGCAAGACGCTGTGTGTGATGAAGCGGGATATAGACGAGCGCCTTCAGGCCCATACGGAGGATTACCGGGCGCTGGGCGACGATTGCGACGTGCTGACGTGGGTTAAGTTCCGGCAGTGGCTGGAGGAACAGGAGGCGGTCAGATGACTTTGATGGATGGGAAAGCCTTGGCGAAGGAAATCCGCCAGGGGCTTGCGGAGTATAACCGGGAACATGGCCTCACCCCCTGCCTTGCCATCATCCGGGTGGGCGAGGATCCCGCCTCCGTGGTGTATGTGCGCAACAAGGTGAAGGCGGCGAAGGAATGCGGAATCCGGACGATTCTCTACTGTCTCCCGGAGACGGCCTCCCAAGCGGATCTGGAAGCGGAAATCGTGGGACTGAACGCCGACCCCGCCGTGGACGCAATCCTGCTCCAGCTGCCGCTTCCCGCGCATTTAAACGAGCATTCGGCGATCCGCCTGATCGACCCGAAGAAGGATGCGGACGGCCTGCATCCGCAAAACCTGGGCGTCCTGCTTTCCGGCGGCGAGGGCATCTTCCCCTGCACGCCGGTCGGATGCATGGCCCTGCTGAACCGGTACCATGTTCCCCTCTCCGGCAGGCATGCCGTAGTGGTGGGGCGCAGTACCATTGTGGGCAAGCCCATGGCGCTTCTGCTGCTCCGGGCGGACTGCACCGTCACCGTCTGCCATTCCCATACGCGGAATTTGCGGGAGATTTTGCGCACGGCGGATATCGTGGCCTCTGCGGTGGGAAAGCCCCGGTTCATCACCGGCGACATGATTAAGCCTGGCGCGGCGGTCGTCGATGTGGGCATCAACCGCCTCCCGGACGGCTCCATCTGCGGGGATGTGGATTTTGATTCCGTGAGCAGGGTGGCCGGTTGGCTCACGCCGGTACCCGGAAGCGTCGGCCCCATGACGGTGGCGGAGCTGATGGATCGCGTGGTGGCCATTGACGTGACGAAGCAGCGCGAATTCAAGGAAAGATGGTGGGACTATGATCCGCATTGAGATAACGACAACGAAGCAAGAGGTAACCGACTATTGAGTAAGGAGGCTGTGTGGTGAGCGACTTTGCAAAGACGATGAAAGACTGGCAACGAATGTGTGATTCAATGAACAAGCATGGTGGCAGCTGTTGTATAAACTGTCCACTATGTGGGTTTTCTTGCGGCGGCGTATTTAAAATGCCGAAAAATACGGATTGGCGGCTGTTGGAGGAAAAGGTTGACGCTTGGGCCGCAGAAAACCCGGAGCCTCTGTATCCGACATGGCTAGATTATCTGCACACAGTTGGCTTAGTAACAAAGACGGAAAACTGCACTCCTTATGGATTTGACTTTACGAAAGTTATGAAGCCCATCCCCGCCGACATCGCGGAAAAGCTAGGCTTGAAGCCGAAGGGAGGGAATGGAGATGGTTAACCGGGAGAACGTGCTAAAGGGGCTGGAATGCTGTATGTCAGAGCACATTTGCAGAGGGTGCCCGTATCGGGAAAAAGACGAGTGCAAAGTTGGCGGGTACTATTATTCAAGAGCTGTTGAGGACGCTATTGCCCTACTGAAGGAGCAGGAGCCGCATGTTATTACAATAGCTGATTACAAGAATAATCCGAACGTCGATAAAGACGGAAATCTTGCCGTATGGCGGGAAAGTAGGCATTTCAACGGAATTGCTTATCACGAGGACGGTTGGGTTGTTCTAAATCGTGATAGGGTGGAAGGATGGTTTAACACCGAAGTTATAAGGTTCTGGACATCCCGCCCGACCGACGAGCAGAGGGAGGCAACACCGTGGCAGTAAAGCGGAAGCCAAGGCCATCCATGCCCAACTGGTGGTGGCTCGATCAAGATGGATGCTGGTTCTGTAAGCACAAGAACAACTGCAACCAATGCAAAGCCGCGCGGGCTTTCGGCAAGCATAAGTTGCCCAGCCGACGGGACAGGCGGCAGAAGGAGATCGGTCGGGTGTAATACATCGTGACCCACTTCCCTGTGGAAGACGTGGTAAGCAAGCGGAAGGTGAAGGAACTGGTCTGGTCTGGAGTATCAATCGATACGGACGCCGACAAAGAGTATGTATGCGGCCTGATTGACGAACTGGATGGCCGATGTGGGGAGGGGACGGCGATGGGTAATTTCAGGCACGATGAGGGGACGGTAAGTCACTATTGGAAAGCGCCAACAGCGGAAAACACACCGGTACGGCATGGGTACTGGTACGTGTATTCCGATGTCTGCGTGTGCAGCGTATGTGGTGAACAATCCCCAAGTTTGTTCAAGTACTGCCCGAATTGCGGGGCGATGATGGACGGACAAGCAAAGGAGGGGTGGGACTGAGGCTGATTGACGCTGATGCACTGAAAGAAACATTGCGTGGCATCCGAACAGAATTTGTAAAGCACCCAACATTTCTGAGATCGGATATTGAAGAGGGAATCGACAGGGGCGTTGGCGCTGCGATGCAGGCAATAAATGACGCGCCAACCATCAATGCGACGATCCGCAAGCCCCGTGAGAGCCGCAGAAAATTACCGTGTACGTGTGGGTGTAAGCACATATGTATGTGGATTGGAGCGCATACTAACCAATGCAGGTGTGATGATTGCGGTAAGCAAGGCCCTGTGGCAACCACGGAGATTGATGCGATCCGGGGCTGGAACAAACTCATAGGGGAGGGAGAGCATGAGGGATGACGATTCGATTTCAAGGGCGGCGGCAATAGGCTGTCTGGGCAACTCACCAGAACAGATGTGTATGCCGTGGAGCGAAATAGCAAGGATGCTGCGTGAGCTGCCCGCCGTGGATGCTATCCCGGTGGAATGGATAAAAGCACGTTGGAGAAATGAGTATTCCGAACGTGCTACCTGTGAACGGTGGCTTATAGAAGATTGGCAGAAAGAACAGGAGGCCAAACATGAGCAGACTGCTCCCTAAGGATTACTGCTCATGTGGGGAACGGAGGGATACAGATGAAGGATGATTTGATTTTTAGAGGGGACGCGATTATGGCACTCGGTGAATTTCCGTATAACTGGAATAATTCGCCGGAGGAAATACAGGAAGTTAGCGACTTTGAACGTTGTTTCAACGCGCTTGAAAAGGTGCCTGCTGTGGATGCGATGCCTGTAGTGCATGGGAAGTGGGAGAAAAGCGATACCGGATTATGGCAACATTGTTCGGTGTGCGGTGTTGCCGTTGAAGTGGAGTCCATGTATATGTGCAAGGCATCCGAGGATGAGAATTTTAACTTCTGCCCGCATTGCGGCGCGAAGATGGATGGTTAACGGAGGGAAGCAGATGAGGGACGATGATTTGACCCCGTTTGACGTGCTTGAAATCATCAGCAGTTCTTATGCCGGGAAGCAGATTTTCTTCCAGGAAAAGAGCGGCATGATTTATGACAGGTATAATCACGAATGCATAACGCTGGAAGAAGCCGTTGATCGGATGGCAAAGCTGGTTGGTGACGATGGAAGCATTTAGAGAGGGAGGGAAATGTCAGTGACACTTGAGAAGACTGTGAACACCACCACTGGGTGTATTGGGGATTATTGCCCCTGGAGGCAAAACCAGAACCAGAATTACCAGTACGGCTGGGTGTGCCCGAAGTGCGGCCGGGTGTACTCGCCCACCACGTCAACCTGCCCGTTCTGCGGGCCCGGCGTGGTGTCTTGTACGGTCACCGCCACCAACACCGCCACCAACACCGCCAAAACCGCCAACACTATCAACACCGCCACCACCGCCACGGTGGAGGGCACGCCGAGATGACGCTGTATTTTGAGCACGCCACCGGTAAGCGCACCCGGGTAAAGGAGCATGTCTCCGGTGTAGATGAGGCCCTGCGCCTGATTGCTGTGGATGTGGCAAAGCGCAATCCCGCCTACCAGATCCCCTACACCCGGTATTGGGAGGGATCGGAAGGCATCTGGTTCGACGTGGGTTCCCACACGGAGTTTTACGTCCTCAAGGAGGAAGAAACATGACCCGGCGCCCGCTGAGGGGCTGGCTCTTTGCCTGGGCCATCCACCTCTGGTGCGGCATGGTGTACGGGCATGAGTATGCGGCCGTTTCCCCGGAGGTACAAGGGATGGTGCTTTGTGAGTGCAAGCACTGCGGAAGGAGGACTGTACTTTGAAGTCAGGATTGTGGCGGTTCCTGAGCATGATCTTCACGGCGGAGATCCTGATTTTCGTGGGGCTGGGCGAAGAGGCCATAACTCCCAAGATGATGATCCTCATCACGGGCGCGGCCTGCGGACTGGTAAACCTGTTGCTGGGAGGGGATAACCGACATGGCTGAATTGGAGATCAATGCCCTGGGGCCGTTCTGCGCCCACTGCAAGGAACTGAATCTGGAGAAGGAGTATGACGAGAAATACGACTGTATAGTGGAGACCGATAGTTACCGGTGCGCGAATGTGGAGCACTGCCGCTGGATACTGGACGAATGGGAGAAGTACCAGCGCCAGCTCCCGCGAAAGAGGGTGATATGATGACGCGGATCGTCTTTGAGTGCCGTAAGTGTGAACATCGGGTATATCTGGATTATAAACCCGGCGACGGGCTCCTGCGAAGGTTTCAAAGACTGTCGAATATGGACTGCCCGGAGTGCGGCGAGGAGCCGGAGAGGAACTGGATATTGATTGGCGCGATTCCGGAGGTACTGGATGAAGATTAAAACCGTCTTCGTGCCCGGGGATAAGGTGTACTGGGTCCATGGGGTCGGCGCGCTGCCGCAGTATGTCGCCGTGTACCGGGGCATAATTGACGAAATCCGCCTCTGTGAGTACCAGGGCGCGCTGTACGCCACCCTCTACTCCCCGGACTTCAATGTAAACCCTCATCCTGTCGTCCATTATTCCCACCTGTTCCGGACGGAGGATGAAGCCAAGGCGTTTGCGGACGCCATGGTGGACATGCCGGACGAGGTTCCGATGTGCTATGGCTGCAAGTTCCATTTTTCCAGAAGGGGTGGGAATGGATGACGGTTTCTGACCTCCACTGCCCCTTTTGCGGCGGCTGGCTGTTCTCTGAGGAGACCGTGCCGCGCCGGTGTGAGCGTTACATGAGATGTCCCCGGTGCCAAACGGGGTTTGTGCTCTGGCATAATCCGTCCCGCAGGCGTAACCGGCAGATAAGCCGGTTCGTATTGCGTCATTTGTCCCTCTATGAGCCCAAGGCATGATGTCTGACGCCCCTGTTTCGGGCAGGGGCGTCCATTTATCCGAACAAAACCGAACACGCGTTCTCTATTTCTTTTGTGTCACAAATAATTTACAAAACCATTGAGATTTTCCGGTAATTCCCGGAGCTGATATATAGGTGTGGGGTGTATGAAACGCCCCAACATCACACGCAGGAGGATCCTATGGAAGCAAAAGTCACCAACCCCATCCCCATCACGAACAAGCTATGTATTTGCCGGGACTGCGGCAAGACCTTCTCCATCACGCCGGAAGAACAGGCCTGGTACATGAACAAGGGCTATGTCCTGCCGGAGCGCTGCCATGAGTGCCGCGTCAGCCGCCGTGCGTCCAAGCGCCTGTTTCACCAGAGCGTCATGTCCGCCTGGTTCGAGAACAAGGACGCCATGGCGGAGTTCATGGCCTTCAAGGAGGAGTTCTTCCAGTTCCTGAAGGAGCGCCACCCGGATCGCTTCGCCGCCCTGACGACCATGAAGGAGGAAGCCGATGCCTGATACCATTGTGACTCCCGTGGACGCGGAACAGACGGCCGCCGTCGCCGATATCCCCCTGATTCCCGGCTCCCTGCTCCGAAAGATCCAGCAGGTGCGCGCCCTCTTCGCTCAGGACGATGTGAAGAAGACCGGCCGGAACGACTTCTCCAAGTACGATTACTTCGAGCTGTCGGATTTCCTGCCCACCGCGCAGATCCGCTTTAACGACGTGGGCGTCTGCCCCATCGTCACCTTCGCTCCGGATCGTTCCTCCGCCACCATGCATGTGTACGATGTGGACGCGTCCTCCGCGCCCGTCGTCATCACCTCCCCCATGGGCAAGACGGAGCTCAAGGGCACCCACGACGCGCAGAATGTAGGGGCCATGGAGACCTATGTCCGCCGCTACCTGTATATGACGCTCCTAGAGCTGTCTGAGCATGACGCGGTGGAGGAAAATGGCACGGCGCCGGAGATTGACGTGCTGATCAACCAGATCACCAAGCTGGTCAACAGCATCCTGGCCAAGTCCCCCGCCGCCAAGCCGAATATCGCCACGGCCATCCGCTCCGTCATCAAGACGGCCAAGTACGATACGCTCAAGGCGGGCGATGAGGAGAAGGCTAAGGCCATCATTGCCGAGCTCGAAAAACTTGAATCTGAGGAGGACTAATCCATGGTAGAAGTCATCATCGTCGGCAACCTCGCCTCTGAGCCGGAGACCCGCACGCTCCAGAGCGGCACCACCATCGTCACCGCCAGCATCGCCGGGTCCAATGGCTTCGGCGAGCGCAAGTCCACCGAGTTCTATCGCCTCACCTTCTTCGGCAATAACGGCAATACCATCAAGCAGTACTGCCATAAGGGCGATAAGCTCTTCGTCACCGGGGAGCTGACCTTCCGCGAGTGGGACGCGCAGAATGGCGTGCATCACAAGGACGCGCAGGTCGCTGTCTCCCGGTTTGAATTGTGCGGCGGCCCCAAGGAAGCCGCTCCCGCCTCCGCTCCCGCCCCTGCCAAGGCCGCGAGGAAGGCCTCCGCCGCCCATGCCCCGGAGCCTGCCGTGGACCTTGAGGAGGACGACGACAGTCTGCCCTTCTGACCCACTCTGACCAACCAAGTACGGCGCTGAGGATAATGAAAGATGACAAGAGATTATGACTTTGAAGATGTCGCCGGAAAGTACGCGCCCCTGATTGCGGGCATCGCCAGATCCTACTCCCTCGCCTACAGGAATTACCGCGTAGAGATGGACGATTTGGTCCAGATCGCGCTCATATCCCTGTGGCAGGCCATGCAGTACGTGGATATCATGGATCCCTCCCATTTCACCTACGCGCGGGCGGTGATTGTCCGCTCCGTCCGGCAGTACGTGTATACCGCCGTCACCCGATGGGGCCGGGGCCACCGCTTCGCGCAGGGCGGGGAGTGGATCAACGAGCACAACGCCGTCCATGAGGAGCTGGTGGACTTCGCCTCCCCCAACGAGGATGGATATGTCCCCTATGATATCCCGGTGGAAGACAGCCACTTCTCCCTCATGGTGGAGGACTTCGCGTCCTCGCTGAACGATCAGGAAAAGCGGGTGCTGCGCCACCACATGAGGGACAGGCAGGGCTCCCGGAAGGGACGCCATGTGGCCGGTCTCTCCCGCGCCACCTACTATCGCCGACTGGCGGATGTGCGCGAAAAGCTCCTCCGCTACGAGGAAGGGGGCGGCACCCTGTGACTCCACAGGAATATGCGGACAAGTTCCTTTACCCGTATCGCACCTCGGGGCAGAAGATCATCGCGCGCTTCTGCCCCATCTGTAACGGCGGGGATAACCACGACCAGGATACCTTCGCCCTGTACCCGGATGAGACTGGGCGCTGGGTGTATAAGTGCCAGCGGGCTGGCTGCCCGGACGGCAAGGGCACCTACGGCCACCTGCTGGCCCTCAAGGGCCTCGCCAAGGAGCGCGCGCCCAAGGATGGCTCCCATGCCTTCCAGTTCGTCGCGCCCAAGAAAACCTATTCCCTGCCGGATGTGTCCTCCCTCTCCCCGCCCACGGAGGAGATTTACGCTTACTTCTCCGCCCGCAGGATTTCCCGCGCCACGGTGGATGCCTTCCGCATCAAGGCCAACGAACGCGGCGAAATCGTCTTCCCCTTCTACGAGAACGACGTGGTGGTGTACGTGAAGACCCGCAAGCCCCATAAGTACGTGAAGGGCTGCGGCTATCCCAAGGAGATGCAGGAGAGGAACACCAAGCCCGTCCTCTTCGGGCTGGACCTGACCTCGTATTCGGAGCCGCTCATCATCACGGAGGGCCAGATCGACTGCATGTCCCTCTATGAAGCGGGCGTGCGCAACGTGGTGTCCGTTCCCTGCGGCGCCAACAACGAGGAATGGGTGGATAACAACTGGTCGGAGCTGGAGAAGTATCCCTCCTTCATCCTCTTCGGGGATGGGGACGCGCCGGGCAGAAACGCCACCTCCTCCTGGGCCCACCGGCTGGGCGAGGGCAAGTGCTCCATCGTGCAGGATTATCCCGAACGGCCTGACAAGCCGGATACCCGGTGCAAGGACGCCAACGAAATCCTCTATTTCTACGGCGCGGACAAGCTCCGGGAGATGGTTTCGGATGCCACGGAGGTCACCATGGAGGGGCTGGTCGCCCTGTCCTCGGTGCCCATGTTCTCGCCGGTGCAGAGCAAGCTGATCAAGTCCAGCTTCTTCACCGTCAACTACGAGCTGGGCGGCTATTCCCCCGGCGACCTGGTCTGCTGGACGGGCAGGACGGGGGCCGGTAAGTCCACCGCCGTCTCGCAGGAGATTCTGATGTCAGTCAACGAGGGTGAGCGCGTGGCCTGGTACACGGCGGAGCTGGCTCCCGCCAAGCTCAAGCGCAGCCTGTACCTTCAGGCCGCCGGGAGCGAGTACATCGGCCTCCAGTATGAGCCGCGCCGCGACCGGGAGCTTCCATTCATCTCCCCCGCCGTCGTCTCCCGTATCGACGAATGGCTGGGCGACAAAATCATGCTCTGCACGGACAACGTGGCCACCATGATGTTTGATACGGATTACCTGGTGGATCTGCTCCGCTACGCCCGCTCACGCAAGGGCTGTACTGTGGCGGTGGTGGATAACATCATGACCGCTGTCATGGGCGCGGACGATGAGCATTACTTCCGCGCGCAGGAAAAGTTCACCCTGGAGCTCAAGAAGCTGGCGACTTCGCTGGGGATGGTTATTCACCTTGTGGCCCATCCCCGCAAGTCCAAGGACAACCTGACCAACGACGATGTGTCCGGCTCCGCCTCCATCACGCGTCTGGCGGATACGGTGCTGGCCGTGGGCCACGGCGTCCTCAAGGTGCTCAAGAACCGCAACGACGGGGTGACGGATGTCGTCTCCCAATTCACGTATCTTCCCGACTGCCGCCTCTGTGTGGACTGCCGCCGCCCGGATCCCTTGCATTGCAACTGGAACCGGGATGGCATTGACCCGCCGGATCGGCTGGCGAACGAAGTATACCGACCTGTGTATCCGGAGGTGGATTATGCCTGCTGACCTGCGCCTGTCCTACTCCAAGCTGGAGCTTTACGACCGGTGCCCGCGCGCCTACTACCTCCAGTACGTGCTTTCGCTCCCGCCGAAGCAAAACTTCTACTCCGCCTATGGCACCCTGATGCATGACATCATCCGCCAGCGGATCGAAGGAGCGCTTCCGGAGGGCGAGGCCCATTTGCAATTCGCCCGCCGGTTTGAAGCGGAGGTCACGCCCCACGCGCAGGATGACGAGCTGTCCACCAAGTGGTGGCTTTCCGGCGATGACGCGCTTTCCCGCCCTCCCCTTCCGGAGGACGCCAAGGAAGTGCTGGAGGTGGAGGAAAAGCGGGTGACCGAGCTCTTCGGCGTGGATTTTTCCTCCATCATTGACGTGCTGTACCGGGATACCTCCGGCCGGTTGATCCTGATGGACCATAAGTCCGCCGCCCGGAGTTCCTTCTACGGCAAGCAGGGCCAGAAGAAGTGCCGTCAGCTGTACATTTATTCCGCCGTGGTGAAGCAGGTGTACGGCGTCTTCCCTGACCTTCTGGTTTTCAACCTCTTCCGGGAGGGCAAGCGGGTGGAGTATCCGTTCTCCCTGTCGGAGTATCAGGAGACCATGGCCTGGGCGCAGGACATTGTGGATGACATCCGCTACCTCACCAGCCACGCTGAATCGGAGTCGGACTGGGCGGCGGTCACCTCTCCCCGGTTTTTCTGCAACACCCTGTGCGACGTGGCCGATTCCTGCGGCGAACACCTGTTTTAAGGAGCAAGCATGAGCAAAGAAAATAAGATCAGGATGACCCGGTACGAGATTGACTATGAGTTTGGCAGGGCGATGCTGTACACGCCCTATCCGGATTGGAAGAAGCGGTTTTTCACCCTGGCGGGCACCTGCTTCGGCATCCGGAAGAACATCGGGCAGGTCAAGCTCCTGTCCGTGAAGGAAGGCTTTGAGCCCACCTGCCTTGGCGAGTGCGAGGCGTTGGAGGCGGAAGGCGATTCGTACATCTGGCGCGAGGACGGGGCGCGGCGCATGCTCTCCCCCTTCCCGGATGTCAGCTGGGATATGGCGTTTTGCGACAAGTGCGCGGCAAAGGAGGCTGTTTTATGAGGTTTATGAGCAAGAAGCGGCAGAAGGCGGTTATCGCCCAAGTTGCCGGGATGTTTGAGATGTATCGTTCCGCTTCGGACACCATCCGCAGGGTCGCGCAGGATAATCCGCAGGCCAAGGAAGTCCTGTCGCGCGTGGATGATACTTTCGTCACCTGCATGGTGAATGTGTGCTCCCTGGTGGAAGGCAAGACCGGGTTCGATACCTTCCGCGCCATCCGGGATGAAATGGAGGCCCTCTCCAAACAGAAGATGGCGGAGCGCGCGGCGGCTGAGGAGGCATCCGGCGAGAGTCAGGATGATGCTGCCCAATGATTTACTATCAGAAGGACGGCAAGCTCCTCTTGGATGATTCGGTGGTCGCCAGCACCGGCTGCGTGGCTGTGAATTATGACGGCTGGCCTTCAAAGAAGCTCCGCGTGGGCATTTCCCTGAACGGCAAGACGCAGTACCACCTGCACACGGACGGCATGCAGGCCCCCAACCTGTATCCGCTCAACATGGGCTCCGGCACGTATACCATCACGCTGTACGAGCAGTATGTTGGCAAGACCTACCGTAAGATCGGCCGCCTCAAGGTGTATATGTCCAGCACGAAAAATGAATGGCAGCTTTCCCCAAACCAGTTCGTTTGGTTTGAGGATGACAGCCCCTACGTGATGGCGGCGAGGATCATGTGCAGCGGCGCCAAAGACGCGAAGCAGCGCGCCAAGCACATCCGGGGCTTCTTTGATAAGGCGTTCCGCTATGACTTCGTGAAGGCGGCAAGGGTGCCCAAGAACGGCGAGGTGCTCCCGGATCCGTACTGGTGCTATCAGGAGAAGGCGGGCATCTGTCAGGATTTCGCTTCGCTGGCCACGGCCATGTTCCGGACGGTCGGCGTCCCCGCGCGGATGAAGATCGGCAGGCTCAACGGTTCTCCCCATGCTTGGGTGTCTTACCAGACGGATGGCGAGTGGCACCTGTTTGACCCGTCGCTGGCCATCCCCTCGTTCCCGGCGCCCAAGGGCAAGAAGAGGGTGTACACGACGGAGCGCATATACTGAGGAGGTGGCGGTATGTCCCATATGCGGGCACGGGAGGATCAGCGCAGGGCGAAAAAGCTGGCTGAGCACACCGGCCGGTATTGGTATCGCTCCAGCGGCGCGTACTGGGATGAGGAGAAGGGCTTCTACCGGCGTTACTATTACCCGGAGGGGCGTCGCCGGTACGTCAAGTGGCTCGCTACCCGCAAGGCACGCCGACAGCAGGAGCTTTACCAGCGGGGCGCGTACCGCCGCCTGTATGATTTCTGGTGGGCGCTGGATTAGGAGGTAGTCATATGGAGATGCTCATCACTCTGGCCATCGGGTTCCTGGTCGTCGGGTATTTCAGCGAGCGGCTCAACACGCTGGAGGGCGAACTCAGCCTGTTGGAGGATATGGCCCGCGCCATCCACAGGGACACAGCGCATAAGGAGGATACCGAGTAAATGGCATTCATCAACATCGGCAACAAGGTATACATCGACTCCACCGAAATCCTGTTCATCATCCCCTTCGGCGGGGCTTATTCCAAGCAGATCCGGCAGGTGGCCAGGGAGCAGGGCAAGGCGTATTCCGCCTGTGCTTCCCAGGCCGCCAGGTCGGTCATCATCCTGAAGAACGGCAACATCGTCACCTCCATCAATTCCCCAGTCACGCTGGCCGGGCGCATGAACAAGGGCGAGTATGAGCTGCTTGCCCGCATGAGCATCCGGTACGCCCAGATGGAGCGGCATGACGACGCCATGGTTCTGCCGGTAATGCAGCCCGGCGCATATAAGAAAGACCGGGATGTGATCCGCCCGCTGGACGATTATTACGACGATGACCCGCCGGATCAGGAGTGCCCGATGGAAGGCCAGTACAACCCATTCCTGGAGGACAGCGGGGATCCCGAGGAAATATTCGAGGATGAGGACGCCGACGACGAAGACGCTGGCGGTGAAGACACTGGCGACGAATAGGGCAACAGAAAAGCCCCTCGTCGTTGAGGGCTGTCCGCCTACGGCCTTTCCAGGTCGATGGACATGGAGACAATCTTGAGCACCTTGTCCAGTATATCCTCCGGCAGCCGTTCCATGTATTTGGCGTGTCTGGCGCGGTAATCAAGGGATTTGACGTGCTCGCACAGGATTTCTCCGCTGGTTCTGGTCCTGTTGTCCAGCTTCACATGCAGTGGAAAGTCTTTTTTCTGGTTCGTGATCGGGCACAGGATTGCAAGCCCGGTATAACGGTGAAAAGCCGCGTTGCTGATGACGAGCGCTGGCCGCCTCCCCGCCTGTTCATGGCCGGTTTGCGGATTGAAGTCCAGATCAATGATGTCTCCTTGTGACAGGTAATGGTTCGGCATTACTCGAACACCTCCGCGCCAACGTCTTCCCCCGTGTCAAATTCACCGAAAATATACCCGCCTTCGTATCCTTCAAACAGGTCGTCCAGCGTCATCTTTTTCTCCGCGAGCGTCAGTGTGATTGTCTTCCCTTGCACATTGATGTCCACCTGATCATGCGTCCGCATCCCGGCGGCCTGTAACACTGCCTTGGGGAGCCGAATTCCTTGGCTGTTCCCCCACCGGATAATCGTTGCTTGAGTCATTGGATCACCTCCTTCCCATAGTATATACTATGTATAGCCCGTTGTCAATACCCCGATTAAAATTGGAGGAGCTATGCGCGAGTTTGAAAACTACCACATCCACTCAGACGAGACCAATATCTTCTTCACGGACAGCCCTGTCAAGAAGCGGGACTACGCCGACCGCGCGGTAGAGCTGGGCGGGCGTACCCTGTCCACCTGTGAGCATGGGTTCGCGGGCAATTTCCTCGCCACGTATGATATTGCCAAATCGCGCGGCCTCAAGATGGTGTTCGCCGCCGAGCTTTACTGGGTTAAAGACCGGCTGGAGAAGGATAAGACCAACTGCCATATCATCCTGATGGCCCGCAACGAGTCTGGCCGCAGGCAGATTAACCGTTTGATTTCAGAGGCCAACGACACCGGCTTTTATAACCGCCCCCGCGTGGATCTTCCCCTGCTCCTCTCCCTGAATCCTGCGGATGTTGTGGTTACCACGGCGTGCATCGCCTTCTATGGCTACGGTATGCAGGAGTCGGAGCAGATCATCCTCCGGCTGTACCAGCATTTCGGCCCTTCTCTTTTCGTGGAGGTGCAGGCCCATCCCATTGAAAAGCAGAGGGATGTCAACCGCCTTGCCCTCCGCCTGTACCGGAAGCACGGCATCCGTCTCATCGCCGCCTGCGACAGCCATTTCATCCGCCCGGAGCAGGCGCAGGACAGGAATGACATGCAGCACGGCATTTTCACGGAGGCGGACGAGGACGGCGAAGGCTCCCTGTACATGGATTACCCGGATGGGGACGAGCTCTTCCGCCGGTTCACCGCCCAGGGGGTGCTCCCGGAGGCCGTGATTGAGGAAGCCATCTCCAACACCCTGATTGTCTGTGAGTTTGAGGAGTTTTCCTTTGATTCCTCGCGCAAGATACCCAATCCGTATCCCTCCCTCTCCAAGGAGGAGCGCGACAAACTCTACCTGAAGCTGGTGGACGAGGCCTGGCAGGCGTACCGCGTCCACGTTCCAAAGGAGCGCTGGCCCCAGTATGAGGAAGCCATCCGGTATGAGACGGATACGGTGGTGGGCGGCGGCATCGCGGATTACTTCCTGCTGGATAAGCGCATCGTGGATGAAGGCGTGGAGCGCGGCGGCATCATCACCCAGTCTGGCCGTGGCTCCGGCCCCTCCTTCTTCACCAACAGCCTCCTGGGCTTCTCCTCCATGGATCGCGTCGCCCTGCCCGTCAAGATGTTCCCCGACCGGTTCGTCAGCAAGCCCCGCCTTGTGGCTGGCCAGCTGCCCGACCTGGACCTGAATGTGGCCGACCGCACGCCCTTCATCGAGGCGCAGAAAGCCATCCTGGGCGCGGAGCACGCCTACCCCATGATTGCCTACGGTACCATGAAGAAGAAGGCCGCATGGAAGATGTACTGCCGCGCCGCCAACCAGAGCGGGGACGTCATCTCTCAGGAAGCCATGCAGGAGATTTCGGACGCCCTGGGACGCTACGACATGGCCTGCAAGGAGGCCGACGAGGACGAGGAGATCGACATCTCCGAATATGTCCCGGATCGCTACATGGACCTGTACAGGAAGTCGGAGTCCTACGGCGGCATCATCTCCGGCAAGACGGTGCATCCCTGCGCCATCCTGATTTACGATGGCAACATCCGGGAGGAGATCGGCCTGGTTCGCGCCAAGTCCCGCTCCGGCAAGAATGATGAGCTGGTCACCGTCATCGACGGCGTCACGGCGGATAAGTATGGGTACGTGAAGAACGACCTGCTCCGCGTCGCCGTGTGGGAGCTGATCGACGCCATCTATAAGAAGATCGGCATCCCGATCCCCACCACCAACGAGCTGCTTTCCTGGGTCACGGAGGATCCGGAGACTTGGAAGGTGTTCGCAAAGGGCTGGTGCTGTGGAGTGAACCAGTGTGAAAAGCCCAAGACCAAGGAGCGGCTCATGCGGTATAAGCCCCAGAACATCACGGAGCTGTCCGCCTTCGTCGCCGCCATCCGCCCGGGCTTCAAGTCCAACCTGGAGCTCTTCCTCTCCCGCAAGCCCTTCTCCTACGGCATCCCGGAGTTCGACGCCATCATCCAGACGGAGCAGATGAAGAATTCCTTCCTGCTGTATCAGGAGAACATCATGGCCGCCCTCCAGTACGCCGGGTTCCCCCCCACGGAGTCCTACGTGGTGCTCAAGCACATCGCCAAGAAGCACCCGGACAAGATTGCGGAGATCAAGCCGCTCTTTATCGACGGTTTCTCCGCCAAGGTCGGGCAGGAGACGGCTGAGATGGTCTGGCAGATCATCAACGACGCGTCCAGCTACTCGTTTAACGCCTGTTTGCCGGGGGATCAGGTGTTTTATGTGGATAAACAACGGTATACGCGCCTTAACATCGGCGAGATGTACCGGACACTTCACGACAAGGCGTGGGCCGAGGCCAACGGCCATTCCGATTTGCACTGCAAATACAAGTACTATGGTTACGGCTCCGCTTTTTCCATGTACGAAGACGGTCGAATCCGCCAGAACAAAATTGTTGACATCCGTGACGCCGGGATGGCTACGGTCTACACCGTCACCTTGGAGGATGGGCGCACAATCCGATGCACAGCCAACCATAAGTTTCCTACCCCAAACGGTAAGAAGCGACTGGATGAACTGATTGTCGGAGATGAACTGTATGTGCGCGGAGAGTACGATAAGTCTGCTGACGAAGACGCTGTCAGATGGCGCAGAAAGGCAGAGCATAGAACAAATCTTCCGAGGAAGGGACAAAGAGGATTTCAAAGGCTTGATATGAATCGGGCTCAGGCTTTCTATGCGGTCAGGCAAGAGCACATTGACGCACAGTCCCCTTGCTCTGTTTGCGGCTGTGAATACTCCGTGGACGCATGCTTTGAGCTACATCACGTCGATCATAACCGAGCAAACAACGTAAGAGAAAACCTGCAATGGCTGTGCAATTCCTGTCATAAACGCACCCATTATGGCGAAGGTCGCCGCCGTAGGTATGAGAAGGGCATTCCCACCAAACTTGTCTCCATTGCTTCTATTGTGGAGGACGGCGTGGAGCAGGTTTATGACGTGGAGATGGCTGCTCCGGCGCACAACTTTGTTGTGTCTTCCGGTATCGTGACCAGCAACAGCCATTCCACTGCCGTCGCCTTTGACGCACTGTATGTGGCGTGGGCAAAGGCCCATCACCCCCTTGAAACCTACCACGCCATGCTGGAGACCTACTCCAAGAAGGCCAGCGACAAGGAGCGCCTCATCCTGATCGAAGGCGAGATGCTCACCGCCTACGGCGTCCGTATCGCCCCCATCCGGTATGGCGAGGACAACACCGGTTACATCGCGGATCCGGGCAAGAACGCCATTTCAGACGCGCTCTACGGCATCCCGTACATGAACCGGACGGTGGCCTCGGAGCTGGCCCGCGCGCCGCAGATGGACACCTTTACGGACGTCCTGCGCTGGCTCCACGAAGACACCCATGTCAATGCCCGGCAGGCCATGATCCTCATCCGGCTGGGCTATTTCGAGCGGTTCGGCTCCATCGGCAAGCTCACCTCCCTCTTCATCGCGTTCAACGAGGGGCCGGATAAGTACCGCAAGACCTATGTGGATAAGACCAAACAGGCAAGGCTTACGGCGCTCCGGGCGCTGGAAGCGTCCATGGAGGACACGCCGCAAAGTCCGTATGAGCTTGCCGCCAATCAGGTCGCCATCTTGGGCCACCCTCAGGGTACCTTCAGCACGGATCCTGAGGATTATATCGTCACGGAGGTGGAAGAGCGTTACTCGCCCAAGATCCATTTGTATTCCCTGGCTCGGGGTACATCTGGCGTGCTGAAGATGCTCAAGAGCTTTTATAATAGCCGCCCGCTGAAGCCCGGAGACTGCGTCCGCATTCCCCGCACCGGCTGGGAGAAGAAGCCCAAGGTGGCCTTCAAGGACGGCAAGAAAACCAGGGTGCCCGGCGTCTATGAACGCTGGATCATCAACTACACGGCGCTGTTCATCGCGCCGGAAGAGAAGGAGAAGACTCATGAAAATCGAGAACAAGCCCCGTTATGTCTGTGAAGTCTGCGGCCGGGAGTACGACACCGAGGCCGACGCCCGCGCCTGCGAGAAGAAGTGCGTGTTTGCTGGCAAGAAGGAAGAGCGGTACAAGAAGCTCCGCTATGATGTGGAGCAGTATAACCGGGATTATCCGGAGGATTCCGTCATCATCTCCCGCTATACCAGGACCGCGACCCGCCATGAACCGGTGTTCACCAATTCGCTGGACGAACTGTTCCACCATCTGATGGGCGCGTAAGGAGGGCATATGGTTACATTGTTTTCCACCGGTTGCCCCAAGTGCAAGGTGCTGGAGGCTAAGCTCCGCTCCGCCGGTATCCCCTTCCGCGTCATCACGGATCTGGACGTCATCACGGCCTATGGCTTCCTGTCCCTGCCCATCCTGATGACGGATGGCACGCGCAAGACGTATGATTTCAACCAGGCCATGCGTTGGATTCAGGATCAGACGGGCACTGAAGCTCAGAAAGGATGATTACCCCTTGGACATCAGAATGAATCTCTACCCGCCCTTTGTGGCGGCCCTCAATCGCATGCGGGAGAAGTACGGCGAGCGCTTTGAGCGGTATAACGCCCTGCATAACGACAACCTCAACTTCACGGAGTTCATCAATAACTTCGTGGACAGCGAGTCCGTCGCGGACGTCTCCCCGGACGCCAACGCCAATTCCTCCTCCCATGATGTGCGCACCATGCTGGCGGATATGACCAAGCCCCATACCAAGCTCTTGGGCTTCAACAAGATCTTCTACGAGATGACCAAGGCATATGGCCTTGCCACCGCCGAGGAATGGCTGGAGACCGAGTGGAACGGTGGCTACTACCTTCATGACGCCGCCACAGCATCCCTCATAAAATATTGTTGGGCAATGACCCTCCGTCCGGTGGTGGAAAAGGGACTCTATTTTATCAACCATTTCCGCGCCCAGCCCGCCAAGCACTTCGACTCGTTCAATGAGCACGTCCGGGAGACCATCTGCTGGATGGCCAACCGCCAGTCCGGCGCCGTGGGCGTTCCCGACTACCTCATTTACGCCTGGTGGTACTGGCAGAACGATGTCAAGTCCGGCTATACCAAGGATCCGGAGCGCTACCGGGACCAGCAGTTCCAGTCCTTCATCTATTCGCTCAACCAGCCCTTCATGCGCATTTCCGAGTGCGCGTTCACCAATGTGTCCATCTTCGACCGGGAGTACCTGATGGGCCTCTTCGGCGGCACCGTCTTCCCGGATGGCACCATGGCGGTGGATCACATCGATGAGCTGATCGAGTTCGAGAAGGCCTTCATGACGGTCATCAAGCACACGCGCCGGGAGATGATGTTCACCTTCCCCGTGCTCACCTATGCCCTGCTCTATCAGGAGCACCGCTTCGTGGACGAGGAGTTTGCCCGCTGGGCCGTGGAGTTCAACCGTGAGTTCTGCGATGCCAACTTCTTCGTGGGCAACGACGTGACAATCCTTAGCAACTGCTGCTTCGACGGTGACACGACAGTTCATGTCAATGGCCGGTATGGCAAGGATATCCTCCCGTTCCATACGGTTTATGACCAGTACGCGAATGTTCCCGAGGGCGTGAAAGTATATGGCGCGGATGGCGAATGGAGGCACGCGAAGGTTGTCCGCCTGCCCGGGCGTCCCATGTATCGCGTAGAGCTCCATGACGGCCGCAATATGACTGTAACGGACAACCATCTGCACCCCGTGTGGCGCGAAGGCCATGAGGTGATCCCCACCCGTAACCTTAAACCCGGAGACCTGTTGTGGGTTATCAAGACGGGAGACAGGGATTTTGTGAGCCCGGATGGCGATTGCTACGCCAGGGTCGAGTCCGTCACCCTTCTTGATTCGGTGCCCGAATTCGTGTATTGCTTCGAGATGGAAGACCAGACGATGCCCTACTTCACCCTCCCCAATGGCATCATCACCCATAATTGCCGCCTTCTCTCCGACACGACCAAGCTGAAGGGTTTCATCAATTCCATCGGCGGCACGTCGCTGGAGATCGGCTCCATCAAGGTCAATACCATCAACCTGCACCGCATCGCCATTGAAACAGAGGGTGACGAGGAGAAGTACATGCAGATCCTCCGGGAGCGCACGGTGTTGTGCATCAAACTCTTGGACACCATCCGGCACATACTCAAGCGCAACGTGGAGAAGGGATTGCTCCCTGATTACACATATGGTCTTGTGGACTTCGATAAGCAGTACTCTACCATCGGTGTCCTGGGCGTGTATGAAGCGGTGAATGAGTTCGGCCTGATCCGCGTGGACGAGACCGGCAACCACTTCTACACGGACGAGGGCATCGCCTTTGCGGAGCGCATCCTCGCCACCGTAAACGAGGTGAAGGACGCATGGAAGAGCGACTGTTCCTACAACATCGAATCGGTGCCCGCCGAACGCGCTGCCGTGGTGCTGGCCAACAAGGACAACGAGCTATACCCCGACCTCAAGAATAAGTACTTCATCCTCTCCAACCAGTGGATCCCCCTGATGGAGAAGTGTACGATTCACGAAAAGATCCGGGTCGGCTCCTACCTCGACAAGGCCTGCAATGGTGGCGTCATCGCCCACATCAACCTGGAGGGCGACTTCGCTTCCTTCGAGCAGGCGTGGGATACCATCAACTACATCGCCGATCAGGGCGTCCTCTACTTCGCCTTCAACCGCGCCATCTCCGTCTGTGAGCATGAGCACAGCTTCTACGGCGAAACCTGCCCCAAGTGCGGCGGGAAGAAGAAGGACACCTACTGCCGCGTCGTCGGCTTCCTCACGCCGGTATCCTCCTATTCCAAGGAGCGGCGTCAGGAGTTTGACCTTCGCAAGTGGTTTAAAATCGGCAACGACATGTTCTGAGGAGGGACAGCGTGAGACTCAAGGCCATTGTAGATGAGGATTTTCAGGACTACAAGAAGACGGCCTTGTTCCTCGCCACGGCCCAGTGTGATTTCAAGTGCTGCCGCGAGGGCGGGTTCGACACCTCTGTGTGCCAGAACTCGTCCTTGGCGACGGCCGCCACAATGGACGTGCCGGACGGGGAGCTTGTCAGCCGGTACCTGGCCAATCCGCTCTCGAAGGCGATTGTCTTCGGCGGACTGGAGCCGTTTTTGCAGTTTGAAGAGATGATCTCCCTCATCCGTTATTTCCGCGCGCGCGGGGTGATGGATGACATCGTAATTTACACGGGGTATGAGGTAAAAGAAATCCTGCCCGAGATCAAGGAGCTGCTCACGGTGGAGGGCGGCAAAATCATCCTGAAGCTGGGCCGGTATAAGCCCAACCAGGCGCCCCATTACGATGAACTGCTGGGCGTGATGCTCGCCAACGACGAACAGCACGCGATTGAGATTGGCGGCATTGCCGCACCCAACGAACAGGAGGATATGAAATGACGACAGAAGAGCTTCATGAAAAGTACGGCGACGAAGAAGTGATAGTGATAGACTCCGGCTTTTGCGAGGGCATGGCCCGGTGGACTCCCCGCGCCGAATACAATATCCCGGAGCAGGCTTTGCAGATGAAGCCACGGTATCTTGTGGAGAATGACGAATCCTACCGCCAGGTGGTGGCTTACGTCATCATCCGGGATATGTACGGCGATTACTATGTCACGATGCGCAAGGGCGGGGATCCGCGCCTCGTCGGCAACTTCGCCTGCGTGGGCGGGCATATGGACGCGAAGGACGGCTCCCTCTCGGAGACCGCATTGCGCGAGGTAACCGAGGAATGCAACCTCAGCCCGTGGGCGCTGGGCCATCCCATCATCACCCATCTGGGCTGGATCGTGTGCAATGAGACGCCGGTGGATCGGGTGCATATCGGCTGTGTGTTTGAGATGCAGATCGACGACAGCTTCAGCGTCCGCGAGACGGATAAGCTCGTCGCCGTCCCGATCACCTTCAGCGAGCTCAAGGAGCCGGAGATTTATGCCCGGTGCGAGACCTGGCTCAAAATCCTGCTGGACGAGGGCGTCATCACCGACTGGATCACCTCCCAGCAGGTGGCCTACCGGATGCTCATGACCTACATGCACAAGAACGCGGATTACGGCAACTCCTTCTTCCGGTCGCAGGAGCTGTTTGGCCGGGACAGCGTGTTTGTCCGGCTGTACGATAAACTCTGGCGCTACCAGCGGCTGGATGAAGGACGCGAGGCCCAGGTCACGGATGAATCCATGCTGGACACGCTGATGGATCTGGCCAACTACACGGTCATGTTCGCCATGCTGTACGCGACGGAGCGGAGCCAGAAGTTCCTCGCCGAGCAACCCGAGTCCAAGGGCCGCTCACAGGCTCCTATTGACATGCACAGCGCCTTTACGACGTCGGCCCTCTATTCCCTTGCCATCAACGGCACCGGCCTGGAAACCGCGTATAACGCGTCACACGACGTCCTCGATGCGTTCGACGCAATCCGCGCCATCCCGGATGACGTCATCGACTTCCGGTATAAGGCGCTGATCCTCGCCGCCAACCGGCTCATTGCCACCATTGTGTGGAAGATGAACGGGAGCAAGGAGGCTGACGCCGCATGAGAAAAGGGAGCATGACGCGGATACTCGCCATCGACGCCAGCCTGAACTGCCCCGGCTTTGCCGTCCTGGAGTTCGGGCCCAAGAAGAAGGCGTACCTGCTCTGCACATGCTCGGTGGATAACAAAAAGAACGCCAACGCAAACGTAAAATATCGTAAATCCACGCCACAGAAGCTACAGGAGATCGGACAGGTCTTCCATCACCTCATGGCTACGTACCAGCCGGATATCGTGGTGCGCGAGCGGGGCTTTTCCCGCTATGCCGCCTCCACCCAGCAGGTATTCCGGGTGGTGGGCGTGCTGGACCTGATTGCCTACGACTCCTTCGGTAAAATCATTGAAGAAATCCCGCCCACCGCTGTCAAGCTGACCATCGCCCGCAAAGGCAGCGCCAGCAAGGAAGAGGTGGCGGCCAGCCTTTCCCGCTATGTTGGCAAGCAGATCTATAAGACCGACGATGAATCGGACGCGGTAGCCGTAGGCCTCACCTGTGCGATTGAGCATGACCTGTGCAACCGGTATACCGTCGATTCGCACGCCTACGGATTCGGCCCCTTCAAGCACCGGCGCAAGAGGAGGCTCCGCCCCCAGCCCAAGCGGGTATCCATCCGGCAGACGAAAAACCTTGCCGGGAGCACGGAGTATACCGCTGGCGATCCGCTGTTGGAGGTGGATCCTCCGAAGCGACGTCGCGGCCGGACGAAAAAGAAGTAAGGAGGGTGGGCATGGCAACTGATTTTTTCGCGGGTCTCGCAGATACCATTTGCAGCCGGCTCGAATCTGTGGTAGAATGTAAGCTGTCTGCGTACCTTGACAAGCGCATACCACAGGAAGATTCATCGTTCACGGCTCTCACTGTCGAAGAGCTGGCGGATCGGCTGAAAATCTCCATGCCCTCAGCCTATGAACTCGTAAACAGCGATGGCTTCCCCGCCTTCCGGGTGGGGAGGTCCATCCGCATCGACGAGGCCGGGCTCAGGGCTTGGGTTCTTCAGCATCCCGCCGGAGAGAAAGGATCGGGACAAGCATGAGAAAAGTGAATGATGAAAAGACCCGAATCAGAAGCAAAGGAAGGGCAGTCAACAACACCGGTTCCGTCCGTCAGCGCGCCAATGGTACATGGGAAGGCCGCGTCGTCACCGGCGTGGATCCGGCCACCGGCAAGACAATCCGCCGGTCTGTGTATGGGGACAAGGAGAAGGACGTCCGCCGCAAGATGACGGAGATCCAGCGTTCCTTGGACACGAACACCTACATTGAGCCAGACAGGATTACGGTAGCCGAATGGTTTGCCGAGTGGCTGGACACGTTCTGCAAGCCGAAGCTGAAAGAAGGCACGGTCGGCAGCTATACCAAGTATGTCCGCAATCACATTATCCCAATATTGGGCACCCTCCGCCTTCAAGACGTCAAGGGGATACATATCCAGCGCCTGTATAACCAGCTCCTGGCCAAGGGCCTCAAGCCGTCCACCATCAGCTCCATCAGCATTCCATTGCATAAGTCTTTTGAGGTGGCCGTTAAGCAAGGCTTGATCAGCACGAACCCGTGCAACGCGGCGGAGCGCCCGCCTGCGCGCAGGAAGAAGATCAACCCCTTGTCGGACGCCGAAATTGTGGCTTTCCTTCGCGCCATAAAGGGTTGCAAGCTGGAAAACGCCTTTGCGTTATGCCTGTTCACGGGTTTGCGGGAGGGCGAGTGCCTTGGACTCTCCTGGCGGCAAATCGACCTCGTTAAAGGAACGATACTCATTGACCAACAAGCCCAAAGGGACCCGTTCACCGGAGGCAACCCGCACATTGAGCCGTCCACCAAGTCGGGCAAGGATCGCTTAATTAAGCCACCGGCCATCGCCTTTGAGTATCTCAGGGACGAGAAGCGCAGGCAAGCCGAAAAGAAGCTGAAGGCAGGCGCGATGTGGGATAATCCGGACGATCTGGTGTTTACGACGAAACATGGGCGTGTCGTCTGTGTGTCAACCTTTTATGGCCAGTTCAAGAAGGCCGCTGCCGCAATCGGAAGGCCGGATTTAAGGCCGCATGACCTGAGGCACACGGCGGCCACCGTTGCTATCGCGAGCGGCGCGGACGTCAAGTCAGTGCAAGGCCTTCTCGGTCACGCCACTGCCACCTTTACCCTGGATGTGTACGCCCATACCTCAGAGCGCATGATGCAGGACACCGCAGACCGGGTCCAGGCATATTATGATTCGATTACCAATATGTTATAACTATTTAAATGGGGTATGAAATGGGGTACGGAGGGGTTTAGAGGGCTGAAAATGCCGATGATTACGGGGGTTTTAAGACATCATAAGAAATTTATTTTCAATCTGCTTTTGAAGCGCATCTGACACAATCTGGTATAATCTGGCACAATCCTCTATGCTACTCTCACAATGAATTAACCATTTGACTAAACGCAGACCAATCTAACTAAATCGTATTTGGGGTACGATTTGGGGTACGGAACAATGGTCGCGAATGATGGATCTTCCTTGGCAAGGATGCTTACCTCAGTTGGTCAGAGGGGCGGTCTTATAAACCGTTGGTCCCCGGTTCGAGTCCGGGAGCATCCACCAATTCCCCAAAAATGAAGAAAAGCCCCGGATTTCTCCGGGGCATCTTTTTAGAAGTTCTCCTTGTCGGTCGGGTTGTTGAACACGCCGAACAACGTCAGCGCTTCACCGACCACGGCGATGATCTGATTGGCCAGCTCACTGGTCAGGCCAATCTTTTCCAACACACCGGTTACCGCAAGAATTGCGACAACCTGGCCAAGCACGGACGACCAAGCCGCCCAGCTCTTCAGACGATTCTGCGTCATGTTATGCCTCCTCAGTAGTTTCCATGTGCTTGCATTTTTGCTCAAGCACAAGGATTCGTTGCTCCAATTTTGCGAGTCTCTCGTTATGGATGCGCGTTTCAACCCGCATATCTTCAAACCCGCGATTGATTGTGTCCACCTTGCCTTCGATCCTGGCAAGGGCTACGGCATTTTCGCGTTTGGCTTCTTCTTCTTTTCGTACATCCTGTTCCTGTGTGCGCTTCCGATTTACGCTGTTGTAGTACAGCCCGCTCAATCCTACCACGCCACCAATAATGGCAAGCGCCAGCTCCCAGCTCACAAGTTCATCACCTCCTTCCGTCTGACGTTAGGCGTGAGTCGCTCCTCAGTTGTTGTTGATTATTTTGACTACGACATTGGCGTTTGGCTTGCAACCAACGGTTATCTGGTACATGCTTATACCAGAACTATAAATTGTGGTGCAATTTGTTGACTGCGAAGTATCCAACTGCGGCTCGTAATAAACATAGTCGGAATAAAAATTTATTTGATACGGATACTCAAGCGATGTGTCTGTGCGTGGCATTGCGTAACATGATAGCGGAGAACTTGGAATATAAGGGTGGAGCGTACGGCTTGTCGCATATGTATCCGAAGAAGATGAAGCACACCAAAGGATAATGCTTCCGGCCATAGCTTGCTGGTTAGAGTTTGCCATGCTAACAGTAATAGGACAAGGCTCTACGCTTCCACCGCCTCCAGAGACGTTTACATCCACACTAGAATAACTCGCCACATCAATCCCCGTGCCGTTCTCGGTGATGGTCTTCGTGCCAGATGGGACGATGTACTGAGAGGGGATAGGGTTGACGGTGACTTGGGAGAGGCCATTAGGCAATGTATATGGAGTTTGTTTAAAAAGCCCTATGTATGTCGCTGTCGAACCAACTCCAGATATGGTGAGCTGATTTGGTGTGACCTGCAATATATATGTATCGCTTATATATTTATGCGTTGTCCCGTCCCAAATAAATTCCTCGCAAAATCTATTGGGTTTTGATGAAACTCCTTTAGGGCCGCCAATGACGATACATGAATCCCCCATTGAAACCAACGAAGTGTCGATTGAGGCGGTAATTGTGTTACCAGGGTCGCGGTCGCGTATATTGCTTAAAGTTGTATAAACGGCTATTTGATATAACACCAAATCATCAATAACTGTCGCTGTCCGCGCATAACCACTTGCTCCGACAGAAAAGTAAATCGTCATAATTCCATCAGTATCCAATACAACGCTGACCGGGTTGGTATATGTTGTAGCATTATCCCCTACAGTGTATGGAAAATATATGAGATCATATTGTTTATAACAGTATCCAGAAAATGTGACTGGCGTTGTAACGCCGTTATAGGTGATAGACATTGAGCCTTTTATGAGTATTGGCGTTATGTCATTTGGGTCTAATGACTGCAGACCTGTTATATTTATGTATTGTTCGCCGCTGGCCGTGGGTCGTAATATTGTCCCGGACGGAATGGTACACACAACCGGATACCAATCTGCCTTGATAACCTGAGTATCTGTCGTAGGAGTCACTGTTTTCTCTTGGAGGCTGACTGGATTGACCGTCACCTGCGAAAGAGCGTCATACCCAGAATCCGCCGTCACAACTTGGGTCGTTGTTGTCGGGGATACGGTTTTCTCTTGCCCCTCAAAGTACACGACATCCACATCAACGTTCTTATAATTAGTGACGTCAATACCTGTTCCATTTTCAGTAATTGACATTGTCCCTGTAGGAACAACGTATTGCGACGGAATAGGGTTCACTGTCACCTTAGAAAGCGCACCATAACCGCCTTCTTTGGCGACGAAGGACAAGTTGCCGGAAAAACTAATATTGCGGTCTGATGTATTATAGTTAGTCGGCATTGTTACGGTAAGGCCAGATGAACTCCACATTATCGACATCGTGGAAGGGAGTCCAACAGTAGGAATCGGATCGCCAGCAACCCAATCGTCATCTATCGTGTAGTCGGTATAGGACTGGCTATTAGAAAGCGAATATTTCCCGTTACCCGTTACATGATAGCTTTTACCGGACTCTATATCGCTCAAATCCATCGGGAACGTATAATAACCCGTCGTCGTTGGCGTGTTATATGTGGGAGCTCCAGATTGAGAAAAATCGCCTGTGCTAATCGTATCCGGTTCATCCGGCACAACAACCTGCGTCTCTTCCGTCGGCGTGACCGTCTTCTCCTGATACAGTGTGTTAATGCTCTTTACTGCCTCGGTCATGCCGTCCACGGTAAGCGGCAAGCCTTCCCCGCTCTTCGCGGCAACAACTTCAGCGAGGCCGTCCAGCTTGCTCTTGGTGACAACAACTTTATCTGGCATTAGTTGTCACCTCACTTCATTGTGTAAGAAGGATAGCCAGAAGGAGAACTGGCGGTGAAATTACCATTGGCATCAACAACATAGTCAGTGATTTCCCCGGTTTCAAAATATATGCTATTTACATACACGTGGTACACAGAACCGGATCCACTCTCACTCTCGATGTTCACTACTAGTACAGATTGTCCTGATTCCATCGCGTCCCATATCTCCTGCCATGTTTTATCAAGCGTATAGGTGTCACCACTTTGATTCACATGCACAACCAGCCCGCCCCCGCTGGAATACCCATCGGCAATCCCCTGTTCCATCTTGTTCAGCTTGGCCGCCGTAACCGTGTCACCGGCCGCCCATACCGTCGGAGTATATCCGTCCATTTCCTCATCCTCCTTAACTAGCAAGCACCATATTGTCTGCCGTACCGGCGCCAACCGTCGGGGAAGCAACGCTTCCGTAGGCGAGGCTGTCGCCATCCAGCAGTGTTCCCGTGATCTGAAGTCCTGCGGCGTCCGTAGCCGTATAGTTGGCCAACAGCACGCCCGCCTCCACGGTATCCTGGGTCACGTCCATGAGCGTAACCCCATTGAGTGTCACCTTGCTGAATGCCATGTCCTCACCCCTTTATGTAGTTGGTGCCCTGGTCGAAAACCGTCGTCAGGTTGCTCTGCTGGGCCACGCTTCCGTTCACCTGCTTATACACCTTGGAGGCCACCTTCCACACGCCGTTCACCTTGTGCCACATAACTGTGGTCGCGCCGCTGGTCACGACGATGGTATGGTCGGTCGCGATGCTGGTGATCGTATAGATGTAACCGTCGGCTTCGTACGTAACCGTCCAAGTGATGCCCAACATGCGCCCACCGTAGTACCCGATCTCAAACCGCAGCTGTGCATCATGCAACTCTGAAGCCGTCCATGTGCCGGGATCGGTCACGGTCACAAGGCTGTTGGACGTGCTGGTGAAGTTCTGGATCGTCCCCTTTGCGGTACTGCCGCTGTAGCACTGGAACCGGGCCACATGGCTGGTGTCTATTGAGGAATTTTCCCGTGCGCCGTAGACCTTGACGGATATACTCTTGATGGTGGCGCTAGACGGAATATCATCAAAGTCGAACTGGTAATTGATCCAGCCCGTGTCACCATCAGGCTTGACATAGGTGTTCGACGTGTTGCTGGTCGAATACGGGGATTCTGCGCTGTGACCTATGGCGTATTCCAGCCAGTCCGTACCCGTGGTGCTACTGCTCTGGTAGAAATTCGCGCCGCTGTCGCTGAATCCCGTCGTGAACTGTGATCCCGGAACCGCCGAGACGGAACCGTCCTCAGCCTGAACGAATTGGCTAGTAATATCCACGCCATTGTCCTTGATCGTCAGGCCAGACAGCGTGTTCGTGCTGATGATGACATCATCGCCCTCGTAGGGGTTGGTGTCGCTGGCCTCGACCGTGGCGCTTGTGGAGTTCTGGATCGTCACGCTGTGGTGGATCGGGATCGTATAATCGACCTCGATCTCCGCGCCGTAAATATACATATACGACGTGGTATTTCTGGAGGCCCGTCGGCAGTTGATCCGGATGCCGAAGTTGCTTCCGTAACCTACGATGTCCTCCCAGTCAGCCGAAAGACCCGTAAATTCGTGTACCGCCGCCGTGGCGTCGCTGGTGTCGCTGTCGTAGGTGCAGGTACCGGTGATGACCGCGCCGCTCTTGTCATGGGCTGTCGCCGGGGCAAGCAGGGTCGCGGCGGTTACGGTATCGCTGGTCAGGTCGATCAGGGTCCTACCGCCGTAGACTATCTTGTTATAGGTCTTATCAGGCATATGAAACGTCCTCCTTATAAAAGGTAGCGCCGGTATTTACCAGCGCCGCAAAGAATTACCCGATGATAAATGTCGTGCCGTACAGGTTGCTGGTCTCATAGTCCGGTATTTCCAGCACGGTCACGTTTTCCCTCAGCACATGCTGCTTGGTCTCAAGCACGGTGGCCTCTCCGACCTTCGGGGTAATCACGGTTTCGCCCTCGTAGGTCGGATAGTCGTAGGAGACGATGCCGCCCGCCTCAATCGTGCCGCGAATGGAAGGCATGCCCATGATCCGCCCCGTCAGGGTTGCGATGCCACGGATTGCCCCCTTCACGCCGATTGGAGTAATCTGGGTCATTGCGCCGTCACCTCCGGCCAGATCCAGAAGTTCTCAAAATTCTGAGTAGTCGGCTGGATCTTTCCGTTCGGCGCGGCCTTTTCGGGCCAGATGGTGAAGATGTCCCCGCTCCGGGTGGTCAGCTGGATGTCAGCGCTGTACTTGCCCGCCGGAACATCCTTGGTGTCCTCCGGCGCGAGGGTTATCTCGTCCGTTGTGCTGGACACGCTGATCAGCACGGGGCTGGAGGTGGTGGGCTTCTGCCGCACGGTGAATGTCAGAGTGTCGCCATCCTGCATCTCGTAAGGCGTGCCGTCCTCCAGCTCGATGCTGGTCACCTTGATGCCGCCCGTATCGCCCCGCGTGTGCTTCAGCACGCCGTTTTCAAGGATCATCAAATCCCTCCTTTGCCATGAAATCACTCCCTGAACCAGTTGATGTCCTTGTCTCCTGTGAGGATGTTCATGTCCACGTTCCCGTTGATGCCGTCAATCTTTGCCACGCTCGTATACTGCCATATGTCGCATACCCACTTCGGCTTTTTGCTTCCCTCGATGGTACCGTCGTTCTTGCCGTATCGCGGGATCCATGTGAAGTCGAACAGGGGCCTCAGGCCGTCGTAGTTGTAGGCCGTGTAATGGTCGCCGCCGGTGTAGCAGCCCAGCTTCTTGATGCCCAGCTTCCGCGCTTCCTCGGCGAAGGCCTTGATGGCGTCGTGGGTGATTCTGTTTTCCTCCGCGTCAATCACGTAGAATTTCGGCCCGTATTTCCCCGCGTATTTCAGCATTTTCTGCGCTTCGTCCCGGGCCTTGGCCTCGTCCTTTGCGTAGGAGTAGCAATACACGCCGAAGGGGATGCCCCGCTCGTTCATGGCTTTTGCGTATTCTTCAAATTTCACGTCGATGTCCGATCCACAGCTCGCCCTGGCGATGACCAGCGCCACCTGCGGCTTCACCTTGTCCCAGTCGATGTCGCCCTGCCACTTGGATACGTCTATGATTTTGTCGCCCAGCCCGTCGTACTTTTTCCGGGTGTCCGGCAGGTGGGCTTCCTTGGGCCAGAAGATGAACGCCTGCTTCATGCAAGTCTTGAACTTGTCCTCATGCTGTTTCCGAGGCGCCTCGGCCTTGTTCGGGTCATTGGCGTAAATAAAGCCATCGGCGTCGTAACCGATGACTGTGATGAAGTGACCGCCGGTGGTCCAGAAGTTGTTGTCATTGCTGTTCATGGAGCAGACTGCCAGCGCCCCTTCCTTAATGGCCGCCTTCAGGGTGGGCAGGCTGTTCGTCGCCGTGTACTTGGCAAAGCCGTCGTGCAGCCTGAACACGAAGGGGAAGAACGCCCACGCGGTGCCGCTGTCGTAAGTCCGGTAGCCGTTTTCCACGGCCAGCCGAGCCATTTCCACCGGCGTGATGTCCTGATTGATCCACGTCGCCATGATCATCGCCATGGCCGTGGGGCCGCATCCGCTGTTCCCGATGGTCTGGCTGTTGGTGTGCGTGGTGTAGGGGATGTTCTTCCACCGGCTGTCCCACTGGATGTAATGGATGCAGGGGTTGATGTGCTTTTCCGGTTCCGTGCCTTCGCTTTCCTCTCCCCCGTTGTCCACGATCAGGGCGTTCCATGTCTTGGGACCTGCGATGCCGTCCGCTGTGAGGCCGTTCGCGCTCTGGAAGGCCGCTACCGCTTTCTTGGTCGCGGGGCCAAACACGCCGTCCGCCGTCAGGCCGCCCAGCAGGAGCTGAAGTGCCTGTGTCGCGGCGCTCGTCCGGTTCTTCGCCGTGGAGCAGGTGGGCGCGGCCTTGGCGATGGCCTTCCAGGTCTCCGGCCCGATGATGCCGTCCGGCTCCAGCTTCCTTGCCCTCTGCCAGCCGCACATGTAGGCGACGAAGTAGGCGTTGTATTCGTCGGTGGCGGATCCACGGATGGCGAAGTTCGTCAGGTACTTGGCCGCCTTGACGGTGTCGCCCCTGCTATTCTGTCTGATGGTCGTCAGCATCCGCTTCCTCTCCTTCCGTATCGTCCGCGACGGTGAGTTCCTCGATGGTGCCGTCTTCAGCCCTGGTCAGCACCACGTTTCCTTCCCAACCGAGCGGGGCGTCTCCTTCCCGCTCCAGTTCCGGGTAATTCATCCAATCGCCTCCTGTTATATCACCCATGCTATATCACCCATGTCGTATCAATCCAGAAGCCGCCATTGACAACGTTTGCACCGGGGTTAACAGTTACAACCCCGTTTGTATTTATTGTCACAAAGATAAAACTTGCGCCAATGTTGCCGGGTGTATTCCAGTTCGGCGTCATGCTGAAGCCAATGGTGCGAACGCTACGCGAATGGCCCGGCCTATATCCGTCCGGGATCGTGCCAAGCGTAATGGTAGTATTTGCCGTAAGCCCTGTGAGGTTAAAGAGCCCTTGAAACCTTACAGTATCAAGTGCCTTTTCGACCCACGTATCATAATTGTTCGTAATATATTGGCTACTTGACCAGTCAAGAGTCTGCGCGGTATATGCCGGATGCTCTTTCGTAGTGAGGATAGTATAAAATTGGTTTGCCGTGAGTCCCGTATTGGGAGCGGGCACCATGAACGCTTCGTAATAAGAAGATGAATCGGTTGGATACTCTGAGAAGATGAACCTGCGGGTAGCAGTTTCATGGGTCATAAATCCTGTGTCCGTGCCGTTGTTCTGGAAATATATGTTCGGGTATCCGTTGGTGGATTTCGTAGTATACCCAGGAGCTGTCAGTCTGCCGCCGAGAGTATAGCTGCCTTTAGTCGTAACAATGTCGTATATTGCATTGCCGGTCGCGCCTGTGCTGTGTTCGGGCAGTAAATAATCCTCATGATATGCCGTGTCACTGGCATATTCCCTGAAAAATATTTGCCGTGTATTGGCCCTGGCCGCCGATTCAGCAATCGGGCTTCCGCTCGCGCTGGTTTTATACGCAAAGCTCGGCGTAGTGGAGTGGTATGACGAGATAGGTGCCAAAGCACTGAGTGTTCCGCCCATGGTATAATTTCCTTTGGTTGTGACGATATCGTAGTAATTGTCCGTTGTCTCCGTAAGCGTCGGGGTCGGCAGTGTGAATGAATCAAAATGCTGTCCACTCTTCATTTCGCGGAAGGACATATTGTGAGAGGTATGGTTTACCAGCGTCCGGCCGATCATCCCGCTGGTTGTCTGGTAATAGAAGGATGGATAGCTGTCATTTTTGATTCTCATCTCGGGCGCGGTCAAAACACCACCCATGACATAGTCGCCTTTAGTGGTAACGATGTCATACCCAGCAGCAGTGTCACTGGAAGATAATTCAGGGAGACTGAAATAAACCTCGCGATTGGTTTCCGGGGTATATTCCCCAAAGAGGATTCGTCTTGTACTTACATTTTCCGCCACATAACCGGCGATAATTCCACTAGCAGTTGTTCTATCTTTAAAAGCGAAGGTCGCGTAATTACTAGTAGACTTATTTGTTGCACGAATTTCTATCGCTTGTAAATCTCCTGTCATCGTGTCCCCGCTCTTTGCCACCGCGCCAAGCTGGATCAGGGCGTCTGCGCTGGTGGTTGCCCCTGTTCCGCCCTTTTCGATGGCAATCGGGTAGTCCACCAGGTTATAGGTCACTGTGCCCCCCCCAGCGGCTGTAAGCTGTATGCCGGGCACGTCCCTGTAGGTCACATTATTGACGACCACGTCTGCCTTATCTGCCATCCGCTCACCTCCTTATGTGATGATCAGTACGCCGGTATCCGGGTCCTGCGCAATGCCCACCTGCCCGCCGGGTATCGGTTCAATGGTGATGTTGGTCAGCAGGGCTTTTCCTGCCGTCCCCAACGTCTGCTGGCTTCCGGTGGGCGTAACGTTGGTCATGCCGGTGTAGGTCGGGTAATTGTAGAATGTCACCTCGCCCAGCTCCAGCGCGCCGGTCAGGCTGGCCGCCTGGATGACGCCGACCAGCTCGACGGGCTCAACCTCCATCGTGGACATGCTCGCCGTGGAAAGGACGCCTGTCACCTGCGCCGGAAGAACCTCCGCTCCGGGCATGTCAGGTCACCTCCGGCCAGATCCAGAAGTTCTCGAAGTTGATGCCCCGTGTCTGGACGTTATCAGAGAACTGCTCCTTGTTGGGCCAGATCGTGTAGATTTCTCCGCCCGCCGTAGTCAGCTGGATGTCCGCGCTGTACTTCCCTACCGGCACATCCGCCGTGTCTGCGGGCTGGATGGTCAGGGTGTTGGTGCTGCTCGTCACCTGGATCAACGCCGTGGAAGACGTCTTCGGGATGGCCCGCACCGTGAGCGTCAGGGTATCTCCGCTCTGCAAGGTGTACTCGCTCCCGTCGCCCAGCAGGATTTTCTTGATGGTGATACTGCCGGTATCGCCCTTCGTGTGCTTCAGCACATTGCCCACCAGAATCATATACTCACTCCTTTAAGGAAGGGGCCGCCCTTTCGGACGACCCCGTGCTGGTTAGTTGATATAGAATACGTTGCACGCCTGAGTACCCGAGCCCGCCGAGCTCTGAATCGTCAGCGTCATGTACTGCTTGCTGTCCAGGAACAACGCGCCATACGCGCTGGACGTTGCCGTGATGGCGACGCTGATGGCGTTCGTGTTCGACGCGAGGTTCACGGTGCTGGACAGCGTAAGGTCGATCACGGCCGTCCCGTACTTGTTCAGGCTGATGGCGGCGGACGCCGGGAACGTGATGGTCGAGCTGCCCTTTGTTGCCGTCGCGGTGAAGGACACGCCGGTCAGCTGGACGTCGGCAAGGGAGATGACGATGAATTCCAGTGTGTATGTGAACGTTGAGTTCGCCAGCACGTTGGTGGATGTCGGCGTGAATGAACGGGTGATTGTCCTCTGGCTGCTGCCGAACTGCACCGTGCTGTTGCGGCTGTCTGCCGTGTAGCCGGTGTATTGTACGTTGGTCACGCTGCTCGGCTGGAACCATAGCACGCTGTGTACGTTGGTTGGCTGACTTGTGGATACCATGATCTTGTTCAGGCTGGTGAAATCCGCCTTGGTCAATACGGCCTGCCCGTTTACGTCAAGGCTGGAAGAAAAGTGCCCGTTTGCCGCCCGCAAACCACCGGCCTTGGATACGTAGAAGTTGCTTTCATCGCCCAAGCTGATGTAGCTGTCCGTCGCGGACTGTGCGTCGATCTGGATAAAGCCTGTGGCCGTCAGCCGGATACCGCTGTCGTTGATGATAACCGCGTTATTCACCACGCCGCTTGCGGGGTCTTCCGGTGACGGTGACCATGCCGTGGCTTTGTTGCCCTCCTCCAACATCACATGATTAAACGTGAAGGATTTATTATTTGCAGATCCCTGCACACCGCAGTATATCAGCAAATTGTATGTCGTGCCGTCGCTTGGCACCGTAAATGTGATTGACTGTCTGCTGGTACTTACTTGCAAATGCCCAATGCTTGGGTTTGAACTGCCGTTGTAGATTGTAACATCCAAATAATCCGGTGTAGTGCCAGAGTTCTGAACGATGCTGTCTATACTGAGTATCATGCTTTTCCCAGCCGGAAGCCCCTCGCAAACAACCATATGCGTCCACCCGGATGTATACGCTTCACGCGTCATGGCCTCGGAGTTTTTCACGTAGTTCCTGCCGCCAATGTTTACATTGCTGATCGCCGCCGTTATTTTCCCGGGCACAAGCGACAATTGGGTATTCAAGTCATTAATCGCCGCGTCTGTGTCCTCCGGGGCAGGTGTCCAATCGGTTGCCTTGGTTCCCTTTTCCAGTTTTATTTTGCTGATTTGGCTGGTTGATGTACCAGTATTTGGCATCTGGAAAATCCACAAGGTTGTGTCATTTGCGGTATGACCGTTATAAACATTTCTCCATTTAGCTTGCGCCAGATAGGTGCCGTCTCCCTGATCCACAAAACCGCCAATCGGCACATATCCCTCGCTGTTATACGCCGAAAATGCCGTCCTGTCAGACCCAAGCGTTCCCCAAATTCGGATGCGTACTTCATCGCCAACCGCCGGAGCCTCTGTGATTGCATACGTTGCCGCCAAGTATGACGAAGTTTGTTTCTGCGTTCCACTTTTGAGCAACAGGTTTCTCCCGCCCACTTGCACGTTGTTGACCGCCAGGGTGATCTTCCCCGGCACCGCGTCGATCTGGCTCTGCAAATTATTGGCCGTACTGGTCAGTGTGGCCTGGTCCGCCTTGAGTGTCAGGCTGGTCTCCAGGTCGTCCACGTCGTCCTCAAGATCGCCGACTCTCAGCGTAATGCTTTCCGTGGCTTCCACGACCAGGCTGTTCACCGCCAGCGTCAGCGCGTCCACCTTGGTCCAGTCGATCACGGCGGCATTCAGGGCGCCCGTCACCAGGTTGTCCTGCACCACCTGTGACACGGCGGATACGAAGTTCGCCATATCCGTGACGTCCTGCTGGGCGATGGTGCCGTTGCCGGACAGGTCGATGTCCTTGCCGATCTCCGCAGCCAGCACGCTCCTGCGCACGATGCCCGGGTCGATCAGCCCGTATTCGTTCAGGCTGACCATCTTTTCCATCTGCTTGGTGTTGTCGTCCACCGTCTTGGCCGCGTTGATGATGCTGTCGAACAGGTCGATGCCCGTCTGGTCGAAATTGCCCACGTTGAAGCTGTTGCACCGGCCGCTCATCGGGGCGTCCACGTACCGGGTCACCGTGCAGGGCAGGTTCTCCACGTTCATCTGCGCATCGGTCACATATACGATGTCGCCGAAGCGCACGTCCTCGCCGATGTCCCCGCCCAGTACATATTCCGCGTTTTCCAGCCAGCTCCGGTCCAGCGCATCCACGCTGTATTCCACCTGGGGCACGGCGGCCTTGGCCAGCGCTTCCTTCGCGTCGGTGTACAGCGCGTTCTCCTGCCCGGGCACATACTCGCCTTCCGTGTACATGCCGTCCCTCAGCAGGTCACCCATGGCCGTCTCGAATGTGGCGTTGGCTGTATTGATGGTCTGCTGGATCGCGTCGATCTGCGCGTTCAGCACCTCCAGATCGGAGATATGCTGTACCAGCTCGGCGTACATCTGGCTCAGGCCAACCATCGTTGCGGTGCCCTTGCTCAGTTCGTTGAGGCCCTGCTGGGCGTCGTTCATGGCCGCCTGGTAGGTGGCCTTCTCGGTGTTGTCCGTCGCCGCGTCGTAGCGCTTCTTTGCCAGGTCGTAAGTCTCCTGTTTGGACTTGATGGCAATGATCCGGGCACCCATGATGCCGGGAAGCGCTCCCTCGTACCAGCATACATAGGAAGCCGCGCCCGGGGCCTTGCCCAGCGTCAGCACCCTTGTCCCGGCGTTGTAGGAGGATACCGCGTAGGTCTGCCATACGCCGTTTCCGTCCCGCAGGTACAGCGTGGATTCGGTCGTCGGAGCAAATCCGCCCTCGTAGTAGATCGGCTCGGAGAGCGTCAGGGTCGCGCCGCTCACGCTCACCACCTGCGCCGTGCCGAAGGGTGTGTCGCCGATCAGGTTATTGATCTGGTTCAGCTTATCCGCCTGCAAATCGTACTGGGCCAGCAGGTTGGCATACGCGCCGGACACCGTGCTCTCAAAATTGGAAAGCGCCGTTTCCTGCGCCGCCGTCATGAGGCCTGCGCCCCTGGCGTACTCGAAGTTCAGCAGGTAGTTCGTCCCCAGCGGGTTCACGCCGGAGATGGTCACGCCGTCCATGTCCCCGATGTACATCCGGGTCACGGTCTCGTTGGAGTTCTTCTCCCGGCTGATGGACTTGAGGTTGTAGGTGGGCTTGAAGGCAATGCCGGTATCCTTGCCAATGGTATGCACAAGGCTCACGGTCTTGTTGAGCCCATCAAACTTCAGCTTGCCGCCCATGACTTCCGCAATGTCCCGCAGGGCGCTGTAGCTCCCCTCCCCCGCGCTCTTGGAGATGGACCGACCCTTCTCCCTCGGCGTGGTGCCGGTTCCGGCGGTTGGCACGGTGTAGCCCAGCGTCAGGTTGAATGCGCCCGCGCCGCTGTTGGTCGCGCTGATGGTGCCGCCTTCGTAAAGCCTCGCCGTATAAACGTCCAGCGTCTCCGTGGCAAGGATGGTATCCGACCGGCTGGTCGTATGGTTGGTATCGTCGTAAATCGTCCGACGGATCACATGGTTCCGGGTCACCCGGTCGAACGTACCCAGCACCGGCACGTCGATGGTGTACGGCACCATGTATTCCTCGTAGGCCGTGGCGGTTTCGCCCTTTTCGAGCTGTACGTTCGTGGGCGGCGTCGCGTAATTGGCGGATCCGTCGGCGTTCTTCCAAAGTTCATACTTCAAAAACTTCGCGCCGGAAGGAATGGTGGCTGTGAGGCCGGTCGCCGTACTCAGCTGGGTCTTCGCGCCGTTGAAGAAATGCCACATGGCTCCGCCCACATCCGTGCCGGAGAGCGTCATCTTCTGGCCCGCGAAGGCGCTGATGTCCACGTAGTTGATCGTCCGGTAGGCGTTGGTCTGGGTGGAGTATTCCGGTGTGCCGTCGCTGTCGTTCAAATGGCCCCGCTCGATCAGCCCGTCGCAGATGTTCTTGGAGTGGGTCTCGATGTGGATGCCCGCATTCTGCCAGCCGTTTGCCGCGCTCCATGCGGAGTAGCCCGTGGCGGCAGGAATCTCCAGGTACGCGCCGACGGAGATGCCGGTGGGCGTGTCGTACAGGCCGCCCGTGGTAGCCACGGACAGCGTCTTGTCGAACAGGTCTTCCTCGTAGAAGTTTTCCACGGTGCCCCGGCTCCAGCCTGTGCCCTCCAGCACCGCGTCCATCAGCTCGCTCGTCTGCCCGGTAAATCCGTCCAGCTCAATTGCAAAGCCGCGCTTCTTGAGCTGTTCCGCCCGGTGCAGGCAGCTGACGCTTCCGCTCTCCACGCCGCCCTTGTCCGTCTCCCGGGTCTCCTTGATGACGAAGACTTCCGTCACGCCGTCCTCAATGTACCAGACCTGGTATTCGTTCCGGCACAGGTCCCAGCGGAAGTTCTCCACCTCTGCGCCGTTCTCGTCCGGGATCTTCCTTGGCACGTCGAAGGACATCTGGGTCAGCTCGTCCTCGTCGTAGACAATTTTGAGATTCGCCGCCTGCCCGGGGAACTGCGACATGCTGTCATAGAGCTGGCAGAGCTTCGTCCCGTCCGGCGCGCAGACGTACATCTCAATGTTTCTTTGCTTCAACCAATGCTCACCGCCTTATCCTCAGCCTCAATAAAAAGTATCCTTAAAATTGAACTCAATTCTCGACAGGCTCGTCCCGCTGCCCATCGTGATGGTAATGGGGTTCAGCCGCGCGATGGTCGCGTAGCCCTGGAAGCCGCTGGGCGCAATCGCCAGGGTCACTTCGTTTCCGCTGTGGCTTGCGATCATACTCCAGCTTGTGCCGATGTTTGCGTACATACTGGTCTGCGTCATCGGCACGCTCTGGTTGAAGATCAGCTTATTGTCGTCCAGCGAACAGGGCAGTTCGCGGTAAAACGGCACACAGGGCGCCACGTCGATGAAATGGCCGGTCTTTACCGTATCCTTGGGGACCAACGATCCGTTCACCAGCTCCGCCGTCATGCCCCGCTCACCGTTGACGTGGTAGATGTGGTTCGCGGTGTCCGGGGCCGTCACGGTGAAGGACTGGCCGGTTGCCGCGTTCATCACGGTCACGCCGCCGTCCATCCTGCCGGTCAGGACTACATCGCACTTTGCCGGTGCCGTTCCCTGGTTCAGCAGGAGCATCTGGGTCGTACCGCTGGGGTTGATCCGGTTCGTCCCGGGGCGGTTGCTGGAGGGCAGTATGCCTGTCGCGCTCCTCAGTCCCTCGTACCCATCGTAGATGTTGTCCGGATAATCGGTCAGTATGCTCTCGATCAGATAGGCCCTCGGGGTGTAGGCCGTGAAGGTCACCCGGATCACGCCGCTGTAAATCCACATGCCCGCCTCATGGTCGTAATGGGGATACATGGGCGGCGTCGCCTGGCTGGTCACCCGCACGTTGTAGTATTTGTAGGGCGCGTGGTCGAAGATCAGCTGGCCCACCGCGCCGCGCCTCAGCCACCAGCCGATCTGGTTCAGCTTTTCCGGCGTCGCCTTGTCCACCACGATGTTGAGCGGGATGTTGAGCGGGCCTTCCTTCGTGCCGGTGTAGTATCCCCCGTCGTAGCCGTCCACCGTCTCAGACAGGGCGGTGAAGTCGGGGGTTATGGCATTCATGGCTTCATCGTAGTTGCCGATCTCCACGCCCATGTCGTCCCAGCTGTGGAGCCCGCAAAAGCTGAAGCCCACGTCGAATGCTCTCACTGTTTCACCACCTCATAAATTGGGGCCATGCCGTCCGGCACAGCCCCGTCGTCTTATCTGCGTACCTTGAATTTCTCGTAGATGGCCTCCATGATGCCGTTGGCCGCTTCCTCGTAATCCTCACTGCCGGAGAGGCTTCCCACGTTGATCACGATGCCGCCGGGCTCCACGGTGATGCCGCCGATGTCGTCCCCGTTCTCCCCGAAGGAGGGCTCGGACAGGCGTTCCAGCGCGAACACCCAACGGTTCAGCATCTGGAGCTGGTCGGCATTAAGAATTCCCTCGGGCCGCCCCGGCGTGCCGTCCACCATGGCGGGGCCGGTATAGTCGATGATTCCGCCCCGGGCGTACTTCTTCAGCTTGGTCTTGTCGATGCCCTTGAAGGCGCCCATGTTCACCCAGCCGGTGATGCCGTTCCATGTGGTGCGGTACCAGCTTCCGTGGTAGCCGTCCACGGTGACGGTCGCGCCGTCCGGGATGGTGCCGTAGGCGTCGCTCTTGGTGTCCCATCCCTTGCGGATGTAGAAGCGTCCGTTTGTCGTGGTGGTGATGGCACCGGCGTCCTCGGCCTTCTTCTCCTCGGCTTCCGCCTGCGGGTTGCTGGCGCCCGCCTGGTCGTATATGGATTTCTGATTGGTCGCCCGCTCCGTTTCACTCAGCACCTTCACGCTGTCCAGCATGTCCTGCCAGTCGTCGGAGAGGGATTCCACCATATTTGTCTGGGTTTCGGTGTTGGCCGTCATGTAATCCTTGGTCTGCTTCAGCTTCTCAAGGATCTGGTCAAGGCCGGACATCATCAGGTCTTCCACTTCCGGCCAGTTGGTGCGGATCACGCCGTAAATGGTATCCAGCGTGTCCGTCCATTCCTCCACCATCTTCCCCTGCGCTTCCCGCGTGGACTCGGCGTAGTCGGTGCTGTGCTCCCTCAGCCACGCCACCATCTCATCCTCGGTCTTGCGCATCACGTCATACATCTGATTGATCAGCTCTTCGCTGTAGCCGGATATCTCGTCGTAGGCCTTGCGGTTCGCGTCGATCAGCTCGTCCAGCCCGTCGATCTCCTGCTGTATGCTGTCCTCGCGGGAGGATACTTCCTCTTCCGCCGCGTCCCAGGCCATGTCCTTGCGCATGTCCGCGATTTCCTGCTCCAGCTTGGCCCGCTGCTTCGCCTTGGTCGGATCCGTGGAAAGGGTGGCCAGCTGGCGCTGTTTCTCGCGCAGCTCGTCTTCCTTCGCCTGCTTATCCGCCATGGCCTTGGCTTCGTTGAAGTTGTCCCGCAGGGCGGACAGCTCTTCGGAGAGCAGGTCCTTCTTACCTTCCAGCTTCTCCTTCTCGATGTCCAGCTCCCTCTGGGCTTCCTCGCGCAGGATTTCCAGTACGGTGTCCTGCATGGAGATGGTCGCGTCCACCAGCGCCCTCTGCTGTTCCTTGAGGTCGTCCAGGTAGCCGCTCACCGTATTCTTCATATCGGCGCGCAGGGTACGTATGGCGGTGCGCTGTTCCTTCAGCCGCTCGTTCAGTTCGTCAATCGCCTTCTTGGCGTTGATCTCCGACAGGGCGTATCCGTCCACCGTCTCCACGAGGGCTTCATAGTCCGGCAGGAGTTCTTCCAGCTTGGCCTCCAGATCGGTGATCTGCTTGTCGTACTGTTTGTAGTTGTAGGAGCCTGCCGTGTACTGGTCGCGCAGGGTCTTGAGGCTGGCGATCTGGGCTTCGATGGCGTCCACCTGTGCCTTGTAGTCAAGGGCCATCGGCTCAAGCTCCTTGCGGTTTTTCGCGTAGGAGTCCATAAGCTCCTGATGCAGGCGGATCTCCTCTTCGATATACGGGATGGTCTTGGTCAGCTCGCCGGTCTGGTTGTAGTATTCCTCCCAGGCCTCCGCGATCTTGAGGCGGTAGTCCGTGGCGTTGGTCATACGCCCCAGATCGTCAATCTTCTGCTGTGCCGCGCTGGCACTGGAGGAAGACTTGCTCCCGCCTCCGCCGCCTCCACCGCCGCCGGATCTGCCGCCTCCACTTCCGCTGCCAGCCTTGGTCCCACTGCTTACGCCCGCGAAGGGATTCTTGAGCTTCAGTACGGTTGCTTTATTCGTAACGGTGCGCTTCACCTGCCGGTATGTCACGCCGCCGCCCAACATCCCATCGTCAAACCTTGCTCCACCACCGGTAAAGCCAGTGTCCGGCACCAAATCGTAGTACGTCTGCGGCAGTTCGACCGTCTCAATCTCAAACAGACCCATCGCCTGAAGCACTTCAAGGGCCTGCTTGGACAGGTTGCTCACATTATACAGGCCGTTTTCCACCGCGCTGAAGTCCACGTCGGAGGAGCCGGTGATGTGAATAAACGCTGCTTCCTGGAGTCTGCGCAGGGCTTCCTCGCTTCCATTTGCCGCCGCCCGGATATCATCGATATACTGGGAGGCAAACTCGAAGGAACTCATGTCGTCGCCAAAGCCCGCCGCAAACAGTGTGCCAAGGTTGTCCAGCGCCTTTTCGTACTCGTCCGTGCCCTCTGTCAGGTCGTCAATCGCGCTGATGGCCGTCTGCACGCTCTTAGCAAAGCTCTCCGCGTTCGCGTTGGCCTGCGCCTTCCACAGGGCGTTCATCGCTTCCTCTGCGCTCAGGTTGCCATTCACGAACTGGTACAGCTCGTCGGTCACTTCAGGATATTCCTTGACCAACGTTTGAAGTTCCGTCGCCGTAAGGCGCTGTCCCTTCTGGAGCTTGGTGATGGCCGCGCTCGCCTTGTTGCTGGCGGTCACGTTGCTGATCAGCGCCTGGCTCAGGTCCTCCGCCTCGGATACGGCAAGCCCGTACTTGTCGAGAAGGTTCCCGTACTCCGCCGTCTCCCGGGCAAGGATTTCCGCGATCTGCTCGCGCAGAGCCTCCTCGTTGCCAAGGTACGGCAGCAGCTCCTCGTAGGATTCCACCAGAGATTTGAGGTCTTTGCCGGACAGCTCTTCTCCCGCGCTCATGGCCTGTTGCGCGGCAAACAGAGCGTTGATGTCTTCGGCCTTCGTCAAGGCTTGCGTGTATTCGTCCATATTTGCGGAGCCGCGATAATCAATATCCTCCGGGGAGAAGTCCATGTTTTCCAGCAGATAATCGAATATGCCGGAGTAATCATTATCCTTGAGGCCTTTTGACCATGCCGCAACAATGCCCTCCATAATGGCCTGCGCTTCTTCTATAGCCATTTCACCGAGGGCTTCTGAGAATTTGCCCTCTGCGAGTTCCCTGCCAAGCACCACGTCAAGAAGAGCATGTGTGGTCAGCGGATCAATGCTACGCCCCGTTGGGGTATTGACAGATCCGATTGCATTCATTTGATCCCGAAGACTTAATCCCTTTAACGGGTCTTCGCCAACAACGGCCTCGCCTCCAGACACGGCCACGCCCATATTAGCCATAACCATGTCCCAGACGCTATTATAGATAGGCGGCCCCGCCTCAAGGTCGGTACTCTTGAATATCTCTTCGGCTTCCCTCTTAACCCGACCAAAGGCGCTGGACCGCTCATCTACTGTCTCAAACTGCCCGAGGTAATCCGTAAGGGCCTTCATCTGGTCTATATTGCTCAGGCTGAGGAAGCCAATTTCTTCCAATCTCCCAAGGGCAAGATGATACCCGTGATTCATCGCGTCGCTCTTATAGCCCATCGCAGCCTGAAGCCGCTCACGAATTACATCAACAGTAAACTCTTGGCCGATGGACGCAATGATTTCGGCGAGTTCTTCCTCCGACGCTCCCGCCACGACGTCCGCGTTCTGCTTAAACCAGTCTGACACCCACAGGGCGATATTGTCGGCTCCCATCGTCGGGCCATAGTCCACCGACATCATCTTCTCGATAATGAGCGGGAACACATCTTGGATATCTTCGTACAGATATGGATTCACGGCGCTCTCAACAATGGTCGCGACGGCCGTCTGCATCTCGCCGGTTAGCTCACTCGTCCGCATGGCAATATACCCACGCAATTCAGCAGACAAATTATCCATGCGCGCAATTTGTTCATCAGTACGCTCGAATTCCTGTTTATATGTTTCGAGACCGTCAACGGCATCCTGTAAATCTTTGATTGTCCACTTCCCAAATGCGTCAGTTTTTACCCTGCCATTACGATCAAGGAACTGCCCCATGGCCCAGGCGCCCATCTCGGAAGTGCCTGCGGTGCTCCGATAAAATTGCGACGCGGCGTTATCGTATATGGTTGCCGCGTCCACCCTGCTGCCCCTCGCTGTCGCATAACTAGAATACAAGGATGCCCCAGTTTTCTGGCCCATCGTCTCGATCAACTGAGCATAGGCAGCTTCCAAATTATTGACTGCGGTCTGCTCGTTGTACAAGGCGCCTTCCAGTTCAGGATACTGATCTATCAATGCGCGCCTGGCGTCAAGATATTCTTCTGTCGTGACAGTCCCATTCTCAAGGCTCGTCCTGAGCGCTTCCATCTGGGCACTCATGTTCTTCGCGTCAGAATTATTACGAGCATAGTCCCCTGTCAGCTCCGACAGCTTTTCTTTGGTCTTTTCCGCAGATTGCGCCATTGAAGCAAAAGACCCGATCAGCGTCGCAATCACGCCCACCGCAAGCCCGACGCCTACGCTGACCAGCGCCGCACGCATTCCGGTAATGGCCACGGTGGCCCCGGTCGCCGCACCCTGCACGCCAAAGAAGGATCGTGCCAGAAGATTCATAACGCCGCTTGTTCCGGCGGCTGTCTTCAGGGATGTATAAGCCCTGCCTAACATCAGGATGCCTGCCGCCGCCAGGGCCAGCTTCACATTCCATCCGTTGGTGGCCTCGGTCACTTTACCAAACCACTGCACTAAAGTGGTCAAATAGCCCACGAACGTCTTGATGGCATCCGAGTTCAGCAGGTCTGAATAGAGATCTTTGACCGCCGCGTCCAGCTCGTTCAGCTGGGCTTCGAGGCCGTCCTGCCAGATGGAGAACTTCTGTGCCGCGACGCCCGCGCTGTCATAGGCTCCCGCCGTCAGATCAAGCGTCTGGCTGTAGCCGTCCATCAAGGCGAGGAAGTAGTTCAAACCACGGGTACCGGCAACCTGCGTGGCGATGTAATTGCGCAGGTCGTCTTTGAGGATTCCCCACTTCGCGGCCACCGCGTCCAGCACGTCGCCGAACTCCATAAAGCCTTCGCCTGCCGTATAGACGGAGATGCCCGCCTTCTGCAACGCCTTGGCGATGTCGTTGATGCTGACGACTTCACCCTCGTCGGTGGTGACGCTCTCGCCGAAGCCCGCCGCTGTAACCTTCATGTACCGGGCCATCATGCTGTTCAGCGCGGTACCAACGCTCTCAGGCGCCGCACGGGTATAGGCTTCAATCACGGCGATATAGGAGGACAGCTTTTCAAGGCCGATACCGGCCGCCTGACCGGAGGACGCCACCTTCTGCATGGCGCGTCCGATTTCAGCGGAGCTGGTGGCCACGCTGTCGCCCAGGTATGCCCATGTATCGGCAATCCGCTGGGCCGTATCCGCGCCGCTCTCCCCGTCCTTGGTAAAGGCGTTGATGGAGGCGGTCATGGCTTCCACGGCTTCGGTAAAAGTAAGGCCGGAGATCTTCGCGTACTGCGTGATGACCTTCAGCCTGTTATTTACTTCTTCTTCTGACCCGATACCTTGGCGATACAATTCCTCAGCCGCCTGCGCGATTTCCACGGCCGTCACGCGCATCTCTTGGGCCATGTCCTCGTACTGCTCCCCCAGCCTGCTCTTCTGGCTGGGATCGCCGGTCACGATGGCGATGGAGGTAAGCTGTGCGTCGAATTCCTTAGCATAGGCGATTGCGTCCTTGAATGCCTTCTTGAGCTGGGTCAGGATTACGGTGGCCGCCTTGGAGTACGCCGCGCTGATGTTGTTGGCCGCCCTAACCGCGTTATTGGCCGCTTCCTGCTGTTCCTTCTTGGCGGCATCCGCAGCCTCCTTGGCCATCTTCTTCTCCGCGTCGCGTTGCTCCTTTGCGGCGCGTTGCTGCTCCTTGAGCGCGGCCTTATAGGCAATCGTCCGTTCCCGGTCTGCCTGCTTTTGCGCCTCCAGCTCCTGCCGGTTCGCCTGCTTCTGGCTCTCTGACCGCTCGCGGTTTGCCTGCTTGATGGTTTCCAGAATCCGCTGGCTGGACGCCTTCTGGGCCCGCTCCCTCTCCTTTTCCTGATTCTGCATCTGCTGGAGAGTCTGCTTGCCGCTTTCGATGATCCGGGTCTGCACGGTCTTTTCCTGCGCAACGCGAACGGCGGCGGATTCTTGGGCCGCCTTTTTAACTTTCTTTGCTGAATCATCTGCTATTTTTTGTATTTTTTTTGCGCCATCATTGATGGCGTCTTCAACGTTTTTCATTCCCTCCTTAACTTTATGTGCGCTAACTACCGACTCAAATTCTAAAATTTTATTGTCCCCAGCTAAGCTCAAGAATTTCACCCCCATAAGAATAAGCCGCCTGGTTTACAGGCGGCTTTAATGCCAACTATGTAATTACACGTCCATTCGGATGTCTATCGGTCTTGTCTGAAACGTCCAGTATAACTGAGCATCGAAATCTATACCAAACATGGCTTTAAACGCGGCGGATTCATATCTCGCAATCGCAAGGATACCGCAATCTAGCAATGTGCCTTTTTGCCCGATTAAGACTTTCTTCATTTCCTCTTCCGTGATGACATTCATATCGGCTTCCGAAGAAAAATGGAACTGCCCCACGTATTGTGTTTCCCAATCATATCTGATATTTGTCGTGATCCAGTCGCACACAATTTTCCGTGTTACATATAACACTATCGCCGCTCTACTTTCCTTTGACGTGATGATGTCAACTTGGAAACTATCTCCCAGATGGAACGTGTTGTCCTTTGGGTTTTCTTCAAACACATAGTTAAATCGCCTGTCAAAATGCGAATACACAGGGCAAAAGGAACTTACTGTTTCTTCTTTTGAGTTCAGTTCAAGGAGCTTATCCAACCTCATATTTCTTCCTCCACGCACTCGTTATTATAGTGGAGGTATTATACCTTACAAGGGCCGGGAAGTCAATCCTGTTTATCCTTCTTTTTCGCCTTAAACGCGCCCATATCCACAATGGGTGTGTTCCCTGCTGCTTCCGGCTTCTGTCCCTTCTGCGTCTTGATGACCGCCTCGGTGAGCAGTCTCCTCAGCACGCCCACGTCCTTGCCGTCCAGCTTGGACAGGCGATCCGCAATCCGCTTAATCTGCGCGCCCACGGAAAGCGCCGCGTCGTACTGCCGCTGTCGCTCATAGATCAGGCCGGAGAGCGTCACATACGCGTCCATGTAGAGCTTGTGCAGGTCAGACTCCTCGTCGATGCCGTCCAGCGCCCCGTGAAGCCGGAACAAGTCGATCTTGCCGTCTTCCGCATCCAAAGCGGAAAGATCCATGTCGGTATATTCCTGAAGAAGCACATACAGGAGCGTTTCATGTTCCATCTCGTCGTGGTTCATATACAGCCCCGTCTCCGGATCATATTCCACCAGCTGGTCACACAGAGCGTGCAATGTCCCAAGCACCTCCGCCCACCGGATGTTTTCCTTTACCTTGACCTTGCTCAGGTCCATCATCTCATACAGCGCCATATCCTTACCCTCCTACCGTGGCCATGCCCGCGTACTTCACGTTCGCCGCCGCCACCAGTTGATCGATCATGCTCTGACCGGCTTTCCTCTTCTGCTCGAACATGGGGTTGCTCTCGTTGATGAGCTTGCTGGACTCCTTGAAGAAGGAGTTGCCCGCGTAGCCAACCGCCGCGTCATAGTTGAGCTTCCGGTTCAGTTGTTTCAGCACCCTGTTGAAGAAGGGATATGTCATGGAGAGGATCTTCCCTTCTTCCGCCTCTCCCAGATACAGGGCGACCAGTGCAATGGCGTCCTCTAGGCCAATACTTTCGCCCTGGCCGCCGCCGCTTTTTTTGCGGCTTCCTCCCGGCTCTCGATGCCGTTGAGCCGCTTGAAGATGGATACCAGCCGCAGGAGCTGTCCCGCGTCCATCTCCCGATATATTCTCTTGGCCAGCTTCGGATCGTCCAGCACCGCGCTCACGAAGGTGAGTATCGCCGTCTCGCCGTCGAGGTTGTTCTGCTCCTCGGTCATGGCGTAGATCTGCGGCAGGGGCACGGTGTCAAGGATCTGGTAAAAGCTGACTGAGTTGTTCGCAAAATACTTGAGAAGCGTCGGCTTGATCTCGATATGCTTGCCGTTCACTTCAATGCAGTTTTCCTCGTTCACCTTGTCGGTGAGCTCCGTCTCCTGGTTCAGTATGGGCGTCACGTCCGGCAGTTCCCTCTCTGCCTTCAGGCGCTTCATGATTTCCTTATCCTGTTCCGTCATCCTGATCCTCCCAATCCTCCCATAAAAAGAAAGCGGCGCGCATAGGATTGTCTATACGCGCCGCAGGCTTCATCAGGCGTTCTTGCTGATGATGATATACCAGTCCTTGGCGTTGGCGGAGCGCTGGGCCATGGAGGTGAACTCGATGGATGCAGAACCCTCGCTCTTGTAGGAGTTGTCCAGGCCAGGCACCTGAGTGACCTTGACCTTGGGGTAGACCTGCCGCAGATAGGCGTTGATGGCAGAGCCCTCATCCTGCGCGGCGTACAGGGGCCAGACGCAGGTCAGCTTGCCGGTGGCGGCGGGGGTCGCGCTGTTGTAGCTCATCACGTAGTCCTCAGCGTCGCCCGCACGGGTGTAGATGACGGCCAGCTCGGTGCCCACAGGCACGTCGGAGGCCAGCATGGTGACGACGGTGGTGGCGGGAGTGCCAGAACCGGCGGTCACGGTGAACTTGCCAGCGGCAACGCTCTCACCCTGCTCAAAGCCGTCGATGTACAGATCGGTCACGGTGCCCTGGATGGTGAAGGTCACATTGGAGCCGGTGCCCGCCTCGGCGGTGTAGTACGCGCCGTCGCGGTAGGGGGTGGCGGTGCCGGTGGTCAGCTCGATGTTGTTCACACCGGCGATCAGCATGGCGTCCGTCATGTTGGTGGTATAGGTGATGGTGGTCGTCCGGGTCGTATCGACGATCAGCTGGGGAGTGGACAGCCAACCATTGGAAATGGTCACGTTGTCCATGCTGGTAGCGGTGCTGGTGCTGGAGGCGTTCTGCATCAGGAACGCCTTGCCGTCAGAGCGCTCGAACAGCATGTTCGCCACGTCGATGATATAGCCCTGAACATCACCCAGCTTAATAAAATTAGGCATGGTGTAGTTCCTCCATTTCAGTGGATATATAACAAAAGAAGGCCCCGCCCAGAAGCCCTCATTGTTATCGTGTGACGCGGATTATGTGTAGATCCGCTTGTACCTCAATACAACGCATTTATGATCGTACCCCTCCATCTTGGAGGCTAGATCATAAACGCCCCGACAGGTGAACCGGATGTTCTGGTGAGGCATATTGCAAAACAGCCGCTTGAGCTTCACCGCGATCAAGTCGCCCCGGTGGAGCATCCTGTCTTCCCCGTAGGTGTAAGCCTGCGTATTCCGCACGAAGATGTGACAGTAGATCCTGTGGTACATCACATGCTCACTGTTGGACTCCGTAGGGTTCTCGTCCGCGTACAGCACACGCACGTCCTGATTGAAGAGCAGGTGGTCGCTGATCGCCTGGTTGACGAAGTACTTATCCCTGAATGCCACGATGCTGTTCCTGTCCTCTTCGGGGATCAGCATCAGGTCCTTCAGTTCTTCGTCCCCAAACAGGTCGCGGACGACATCGGCGATGTTCACATCCCACGTATGCATACCCGTCACATAAACGTCCAATTCAGCGTCCACTTCCCTTCTATCTTAAAATAGTCACCCAGGTTGATCTGTTCCCAGGCCCGCTCGATGTACTCCTCGAAGATTTCACGGCACATTGTCACGCTGTCCTCAAACCAGTGTCCGGGAGGATGGTTCCAACTGTCCGGGAGCAGGTATGTGGGCTTGTTGGATACGGGCGCATATCCGGTCACTGTATCATTGATACCGGCCACGCCCTGTACGTGGCTCACCGGCTCCAGGTCACTCCCGCCCGCCGGATCGGCCAGACTGCCCATGCCGTATTCGAGGATCTTGGCGCGGATCATGAACCATTCGTCGCTCTGGTCGTCGATAAGACCCACCAGGAGCTTCATACAGGTATCCGTCTCCTGTTCCAGCGCCATGTTGATCTTGCTGGCGACTTCCGTCTTGAAATCTCCCTTAAAATCGTGGGCTGGCAGGCTCATGATGTTTTTGATCATGATGCTCATGGCCGTCATTCCGGCCTCCCGGAGCGCTGTGCCCATAATGCGCTGGAAGTCCGCAATGAAGGCGCGCTCGTTAAACGTAATCTTACCCACCGGCAACACGCTCGCATGTCAGCACGATGATTCCGTGCGTCTCGTCCATGTCCACCGTGGAATAGGTGGTGAACATCACCCGGTGGAGCACGCCGTGGATGTCCAGCGTGTCCCCTTCCCGGATGTTTTTCGTCACCTCGTTGAACTGGATCTTTACCTCAATCTTCTGGTCGGGCGCGATGCCGGGCGTGTTGTTGCGCATCTCGTAGTCGTACCGGCCGTAGAGGGCGCTGTACACGGCGGGGTAATTGTCCGCGATGACCTCGTCGTGGGCTTCCGTAATCAGCATTCCGGTGGCCGGATCAATCTCGTCCGGCACCCGGCGCTTAATGGTGGCCCAAAGGTTACAGCCGCTCACCTGGCTCTTCTTGCAGTCCGGCATGCTGTCCACGAACCATGCCACGATGCCGATCTGGCCGCTGGGGATGTCGTAGACGTAGTCGCCGCGCTGAAGATCCACGGAGAGCTTCGTTCTGAAGTTGTGCGTGGTATCGGAGTTGTTGACGTTGCTCTTCCAGTTGATGACGGTGGTCATCGCCCGGATCATCGGGTACTCCGCCCACGCGTTCCTGTGTTCCTCGTAGTCCTTGCAGTGATACAGATCGCTGTTCACGTTCGGGATGTCGGTGTCCACGTAGGTCTCGAACGCTTCCTGCACCGGCGCCAGCTCAAACACGTAAGCCATCTGCTCACTCCTTTCAGTCTTTCTTGATCCGGATCAGCCCGGTCAGCTTCTGCCTCTGCGTAGGGGCCGCCTCCTCCGGCAGGAGGTTCATGTTGTCGCACAGGCCGCCCACTTCGTCCGCGATGTCCAGCATCTGGTGGCGGAACGCCTTGAACTGCCCGAATACGTACTCGTCCCATTCCTCCTTGGGTTTGCCGCCCTGGCATACATAGCACAGGTTTTCAGCAAGCCCGATCATACCCTCGATCCGCCGCTTGAAATCGGCAAAGTACATATCGGCGGGCACGTCCATGTCCGGCAGGCCTTTGCTGTGCCGGGTGAAGGTAATACGCTTTTCGTCGATCACTGGCCGATCCCCCTTGCGTACTGGGGCATCTTGTGATATGCCTCCACAAGGTCGGCCTCCAGCCCGTGGATCGTCCCGAACAGATTGTCCGCGCTCTTGTCGCTGAAGGTCACGGTGAGGGCGTCCGTCTTGTGCTGGGTAATCCGGTTGGGCGACGCCATGTCCGCGCTCATCTGCTGCCAGAAGGCAAGCTGCGCGGCCAACAGGGCGTAGTACTGCTCGTCGTGCCCCATGTCCACCGGGCACTCGTTCAGCGTGTCCTCAATGAAGTTGTTGGGGTCGTACTGATCCGCCCGGCCGGTGTCGATATACATGCGCCGGATGCCGCGCTTGAAGATGATGAAGTAATCCTGCGGCGACAGGGGCGTAATCGGCTTGTACACACCTACTGCCATCTGGAACTCCTCATACAGCCCCGTCAGATCCGTCATGGCTTTACGCCTCCTCGTTCTCCTTCAGCTTGCGCATGGCGGTAATCGCCACGCCCGTCTTCTTCTCGATCATTTCCAGCTTCTTCTGGGCCAGCTCGTCCGACTTGATGGCCACGTCCGCGATGCGGCCCAGCACGTAGGCGCCGTCCTGCTCGTCCAGCCAGGCGGTGAACTGCTTCACCGGCAGCTTGAACTTCGCGCGGATCTCGTCGTCCGTCATGGCCACCACCGCGTGCTCCTTGGTGATGCCCAGCATTTCATACAGCTTCTCGTCCTTGCAATAGAGCACGCCGTCCTTGAGCCAGCGCGTCATCGCCTCGGACTCATTTATCACGTCATCCTCGCTCACGTTTACACGCTTACCAGCGGGGATGTTGACTCCAATACCATTGAACCGATGGAAACCGACACCATAGTTGGTGGTGTTCTCAATCATAAATTCTGCCATAGCCTTAGCCCTTTCTCCCCTTCGGGATCAATAAATGGAAGTGGGGCCGCCGAAAACTCAGCGGCCCCGCAACATGGGTTACTGGATGTGGTAGACGCCAGCCATCGGCACAGTGCCGTAGATGAAGCCAACGCCCACGCGCTGACGGAGGGAGACCTCGTAGTAGGCGGTGTCGCCGTGGGTCTCTTCGATGGCCAGCACGTCGCCCTTGCGGCCGATCTTCAGGGGAGACTCGTAGCCGTTGGGCAGGATGAACAGCTTATCGTCGGGGTTCACGGGGGTGACGCCGTCGGCCTCATAGCCGCCAGTCAGCTGGATGGCGTTCGCGCCCTTGTACTTGCCGATGAAGCCGTTGTTGAAGAACTCATTCTTCATGTCGCCGGAGACCCAGCCCGCAGTCTTGGAAGCCTCAGCCAGCTGATCCAGGGCGGCGATGTCGCCAACGATGTTCACGGCGCCGTAGCGCTGGAAGTGACGGACCATGGGATCCAGAGTGGCCAGAACCACGCCGGAGCCGGTGCCGTAGAAGGGGGAGCCCAGGCCGGTGATGGCGGTGCTGGAGAGCACGTTCTTCACCAGGCCAGCCACCTGGCCTTCCATGGCGGCGATGGCCATGCGGGTCAGGCGGGGCAGGTCGGCGCGGCCAGCACGGATGTCGTACATGGACACGCGGAAGCGGCTGGCCACCTCAACGGTGGGCAGGTTCACGCTCTTGCTGGCGGGATACCACATGGGAGTGGTGGAGTTGTCCGCCTGCACCACGGCGTAGGCATTGGCGTAGTTGACGTCGAAGAGCAGCTCGTCGGCGTCGCCAACCACCTTGTTGTCCGCGATGGCGTTCAGGTAGTCGAAGCGCTCCTCCAGGCCGTCCTGCACGGCGAAGCGGATCAGCTCGGCCATGTGGAAGCGGTTCTCGGGAGTGGGGTTCTTCATCAGGTCGGCGGCAAACTCGCCCACCTCGCGCATGTTGTCCTTGTTGTTCTCGCCCAGGGCGGAAGCGGACAGCATGGTGACAATCTTGTCATTCTTCTCGATCTTCATCTTCGTTCGTCCTCGCTTTCATCAGGAATTCGCGGCCCAGGACAGGACACGCACATGCAGGGCAGGCTGGCCATAGGCGACAGTCTGATCCAGGATGTCCATCAGTCCGAGGCCCGCGCTGCCCGCACCGGCAGTCAGGGTGCCATCAGCGGCGAAGTAGCACTGGGTCGCGCTGGCGAAGGAAGTCAGGGCGGGCACAGTGATGACGAACTCGTCGTTGGGCTGGGGATGCACAGCGGCGATGTAGCCGTCCTTGGGGATGACGGCGGTGGCATCGTCACCAGGGCAGTTCCAGTCATGACGGACGTACACGGTCAGATACGCGTGATCCGCGTCCACACCGGTCAGGGTGGCGGTGGCGGTCTGCACATTGGCGTCGCCAGCGTTGGCCATCTTAACGAGCTTGCCGCCCGCGATGCCAGCGTCATCGAGGACCTTCAGGCCCACGATAGTGGGGTTGTTGTTACGGATGTATGCGGCCATTTGCTATTCCTCCTAATTTCTTATTGGGGTTATTCCCCAATGCCGGTGGCGTCGGTGACGTAACCGGCCCATTTGGATTCGCCATGCTCCACGTCGGCCGGTTTCATCTGCGGCTCCTCCATGGGCATACTGCGAATTTCCTGATCCTCAACGGCCTCCGCCTGAACCTTTTCGGCAGGCAGCTCCGCCATGCAGATGGCTTCGTAGTTGAGGGTCTCAATGGCGTCCTTCACGGCCTCCATATCAAGGCCGATGCGCTCTGCGAACACACGCAGCTTCTCGCGCTTCACCTGGGCCTCAGCCTCGGCGCGCTCGGCTTCCACCTGCGCCTTGAAGGCACGAAGCTCGTTAAGCTCCGCTTCCACGGGATTGACTTCGGCTTCCTTGGGCTCGGAAGAATCGCCCTGGGGCTCTTCGTCGGAGCTGTCGGTGCCGGTCTCCTCGGTGGAGGCTTCCTCAGACTGGACGGGCTCTTCCTCGTTGGATTCGTCGTCCTCCTGCGTGGTCTCCTCGATGCGCTTCTCCGGCTGGGGCTGTTCGGGGTCGGGCTGTTCGCCACGGGTCAGTTCCTCAACCGAAGTGACTTCGGCTTCCACCTGCTCGGGGGCTTCCGCTTCAGCCTGAACCTCTACGGTCTCCTCCTGAACTTCGGTCGCCTGATCCTTAATGTCTTCCATTGGCTCATTCTCCATTTCCGCGACGAGAGCAACAGCAGTCGCGTCAGAATAAGCGGGGACCGATACGATGCACATGGCCGTCAGGTAGTTGTTCTCGCTGTAGCCGATGTAAGTCAGGCCGTTCTCCACGCGCAGGTCCATCGCCATGATCTCAAAGCTGAACTTCAATGCGCCCATCTCGTACAATTCGAGAATGGCGGCGCTCACGTCATAGCGGGCCTTTTCAATCCGCGCGATACCATAGAGGACGTACTCCCCGTCCTCCTCCACGGCCTCAAAGGACACAATGCTTCCGATCTGATCGGTATCCCACTCTCTGGTGGTCTCATTGAATCTGTGTCCAAGGCGTCGGTATTCCAGCAAGCTCCCGATGTCCACCTTGACGGGGGTGCCGACGTAGAATGAGGCGTTATTGACCACTCCGTCAATAAAACTCCTCTCGATCACGTCGCCATTCCGATTCGGCGCGGTAGACATCATTCTGATCCGGGCTGCCATGTAAACATCGTTCGGGATGTAACCCGCAATCTGCTCGTTGATGCTGGTGATCTCCGCAACGATCTTACGGTTTGGCAATGTATTTACCCCCTCGCCTTCCGCTTCGCACTGGGCGGTTGCGACGCGTCAAGCGTTAAGGTCACGCACCCGATCCCCGGCTGTTGCTGGGTTTGGGTTGCGCGCCTGTCGAAGATTTAGCGGGGTCGGTGGAGCGCTCGTTGTCGCTCAGTGTCGGCCTGCCTGCCGTACCGTCCCCGGTGCCTGTGGTATTGCTGGTGTAGGCGTTCTGGCGGGGTGTGAACAGCTCTTCCGTGCCGTTCTCCTGCTCCACCGTCCTGCGCTCCTTCTCCTGCTCGATGTCCATTTCGTAGGCCTCAAGCAGCGTCTGGTCGCTGGCCATGCCCTGCATCCACAGCTTGTACACGGCATCCTGGAAGCTCCCGTCCCGCGTCAGATCGACGTGCGGGAACTGGAACTCCGGGATGTCCCTCACGGCCACCCTGCTCATGCGCTTGGCCAGCCGCTCGTTGATCTTCCGCATCATCTGTTCAATGGTGCTCTGGGCCCATTCGATGCGGAGCGCGGCGGTGTCGAGGGAGAGCTTCGCCTGGCCGTAAGACCCGGCTTCCTGCTGGCCCATGCTGATCACGCCGCTGATGCCGTAGGCGGACAGGATTTCCCGGTTCACCTCGGCGTATTTGTCCTTGTCGAAAAGCGTACTGGTGTCCACCGTGATGAACTGCGCCTTGCAGTACCACGGGGTCACCACCTGCTGTCCGCCCTTGAGGCCCTGGTTGAAGGCCGTCGCGGCGGACTGGATGTGGCGGTTGTCCGGCTTGTTCATGCCGGTCGCCGCGTCCTTGTCGCCCACCTGTACGTGTAGGAAGCCCTTGATGCCGAAGCGGAGCTGGGCGTTCACGTAGTCGTTGATCAGTGCCTTGCGTCCCAGCGCGGGCAGGCACTGGGCGATGGTGGGCACCGCGTACCGCTGCCAGTCCGGCTTGGGCGCCTGGGCGGCGAACACGTTGTCGGGATCCAGCTGGACCCACCGCTCGAAGCCCTTATCCGTAATCTTGGGCACGATCTCGGGCGGCACGCCCTTCATCCGCGACCGGAGGGCGTTGATGTACTTCTCCCTTGCCTTGCCGCCGGTCTTGATCAGTATGGCCTCGTCGAACATCCCCTGCCGGTCGAACTCCACCACAGGCTCCCCATTGAACTGCACCTCGGAGATGCGGCACCGCTGGGGCGGCAGTGTGAACATCGTCCCGTCCGGCATCAGGTAGACGAAGACGTTCTGGAATGTGTAGTACTGGTCAAATATGCTGGAGAGCAGCTTGTCAAAGCCGATGCGCTTGTAGTGCGCCAGGTACTTCTCCTTCGTCGCCTCGCTCACGCCGATCAGCTGGTAGTCCTTCGCGACCGAGAAGGGCACGTAGACGTTGCTGATGGCCGCGCCCACATACGGGTCGGCGTTCTTGTAATACAGCGCCAGCGCGTACAGGTCGTTGATGTGCTCCTGCGGGTAGCGCAGAAGCTCGGCAAAGCAGTACCCAATCGGCTCGCCCCGCACGGTGATGCTGTTGTTCTCGTACACCGAGTAGGTGCCGTTCTGGTACCGGTTATCCGGGGAAGGATTGTTCTGGTCCACCGGCGCCGCTTCTCCTGCCACGGGGGCGGGCCCGTTGCGGCGGTAGCTCATGAAGTCCCGGATGTCTGCGATCAGTCCCACGTTGGCCTCACCTCCTCATAGATTTCCTACGGAGAAGGGGATCTCGTCCCCGTCGTCCGCCTTGTATTCGTCCCTTCGTTCGCTGGTTTCCATCTGGTCCACCAGGAACATGCCCATCGCCACCGCGCTGAAGCGGTCTTTGCGCTGGGTCGAAATCGCTGTGCCGAACACCATATTGCCCTGCGCGCTCATCCTGCCCACGATGTTGCCAAGCTCTGCCTGAAGCTCGTCGGCTTCCTTGTACACCATCGCCTCTTCGGTCAGGAGCATCGTGCGCTTGCGCTTCGCGTTCGCTTCGTCCGGCGTGTCGTCGTCGTCCTCAAGGCGCGGGAGCAGGCTGATGTTTTCCACCGTGTTGGAGGGGATGGGCAGCATCAGCTCTTGATCCTCAAAGTTCCGGGTCAGTATGCCGACCATCTGCGCGTTCAGCGAGTTGGTGGCAATGAACGGGTGCAGGATCTTGAGGCTCTTGTAGCTGGCCGTGGAGTTGAACGCCAAAAGCGGCGGCATTTCCACCTTGTTGCCCTTGTCGTCCTCGTATGTCCAGGGCTGGTCGAACAGACTTTCAAGACCCCGGCCGATGGCGTTGGCGTCGTAGACAATCCCCACGGTGTTGGGGAAGCGCAGGTACACCCGGCGAATCTCCTCGGCAATCTGCCGCTGGGACAGGCCGCGATACGCGCCCAGCCAGACCAGGTGCTTGTTCCATCGCCCATTCTGGCGCTCCACGATCTTGATCACGCCGATGACGCTGTTGTCCGCCGTGTCGTAGTTGCCGTCACCGGCCACGTCGGCGGCGATCACATACCGGCTTGTCGCGCCCTTCGGCTGGGCAACCTCCACATGGTCCAGCACCCGGCAGGGTTCCGTCAGCGAGTACGGGAATACCGTGTTGTCGCTGGCTCCCACAAAGATGGAGCCGTACTCCATGGCAAACTCCACGCTGCTCATCCGGGAGCGCTCACGCTCGTAGTAATCGGCGTCCTGCATGCCCATGCGGATACAGCTGTTGAAGTCCAGCGCGCAGGCGAAGGCGCCCTCATCTCCCCCGGCCATCTTCTTCATCGTGGTCTTGAACCGCTGGTAGAAGTCACAGCTGGAGAAGTAGGCGCTGGATATGTTGATCACCTTGCTGGTGTAGTCCTGGAAGCCCTGTTCCCTCAGTTGATAGAACACGGGGCGCTTGTAGTTGAGCACCGGGCCGATGGCCTTGTTGCAGATGCTCGAAGGGATCAGCTTTGCCTCGTCGATGACCACCATCTTGCCGCGCTGGCCGAGGATGCTGTTGCCTTCCTTGCCCAGCACCAGGGAGAGGATCCTTGATCCATTCTTGAGGCTGATGGAACTTCTGCCGCTCTGGCGGATCTTGATGCCCTTGCCGGTGCTGTAGTCGATCTCCCGGGTGATGTCCTCATTGGGCAGGATCTCATCCCGGATTTTCTCTAGGAGCAGGTTAGCCTGGGGCGCGGTGTTGCTCACGCTGATGATCGGGCTGTCCGGCCAAAGGATGCCCATCGCGACGGAGCATACCGCCAAAAGCCATGTCTTGCCCTGGCCACGGGAGAGGGCATATGCCTCGTCGTCCCCGTTGCCGACCATCCGGGCAATGACCTTTTGCAGGTCGAAGAGCTTGATGTGCAGGTACTGCTCGATGAATACGTCGAGGTGCGTGCGCCAGTACCAGATCTGGGTGGCGCAGGTGTCAAGGTGTTCGTACAGCTCCGGGCTTACCAGGTCTTTGAGTGCTTCCTTGCCCATGCCGTACCTCCTGAATATGAAAAGACGGTCAGACCGTTCCCGGCCTGCCGTCGTCCTTGTCCCACAATCCGCCTGCGCCCTGCACCGCCTGTATGGTGTGCCGCAGGTTTTCGATCATCCCGTCCACCTGATCGGGCGGGAAGGTCGGCTTCACTGTGAGCAGGTTGTTGTTTTCCATGGCCTTGATGAATTCCCCAAAAGAGCCAAGGCCGATGTTGCTGTCCGCCTTCCGGTAGCGGGGCGCCAGCTGCGCCGCCTGGGACAGGGCCTCCAGATTGGCCACGGCGTTCTTGTACTGCTGGTCGTTCTCCTTGGTAGGGTTGTTGCGCACCGTCTCTTGGAGCTTGTCCACGATGACGGACTGCTTCACGAACTTCCGGCAGTAGTCCTCGCCGATGATGTCCTCGATGCCGCGCACCTTGACGATGTTCTCAAAGTCACGTTCCATCCGGTCAATCTCGGCCTGCGTGTAGCTTCCCTGCCACACGTCGCTGTAGATCAGCCTTGAGCGGTCTGGATCCACGCTCTGGGCGATCTCCGCCTTGTCCTTGGCCATCTCCGCTTCTACGTCGATGTTGAAGCCGCCGCTCTCATAGTCGGCGTACTTGTAGAAGCGCGGGCTGTTCATCAGCTTGAACGCCGCCCGTACTGTCCTCTCGTCCAGTATCTGCTTGCGCTCCTCGCCCTCGGTGTTTTCTATGGCGGTCACCACATCCGCGTCCGTGTACGCCTTGCCCTCCGCCTCTTTCCAGAGCGCCGGGGTGAACACCCGGTTGTTCTCCAGCATGTACCGGCGAAAGCCCAGCTCGTCCTTCACGGCAAGGGCGCATTTTTTGCACCACCTGTCCGCGTAAAAGCCGCGCTTGTAATCCTTGTTGACGAAGAAGCCCTCGCGGGAGTAGGTCTTGCCGCAGACCACGCACTCCTTGTTGATCTCCTTCACTTCGTTGGGCCGCGCGCCGTACATCCTGGGCGGCTTGGGCGCCTCTTTGACTTTAGGCACTCTTTTCACCGCCAAACTCGATGAAGTGGCTGCTCTCGATGCCGTCCTTGCCGATGATCAGCATGGTCTGGCAGGCCGGAGAGACCAGCCGCTTTTCCGTGGTGTAGTCGTCCCCGCTCCCGCAGAGACTGCCGCTCTGGACCATCCAGATCCCGTTGGGCTTGGTCACCGTGGGATAATGCCGGTGGGCGTAGAGCACCGCGTAGGGCATCCGGCCGGTGATCATCGCCAGCTTGGATACGCCCGTCACGTCGAAGTTGTCGTAGTCGCCATGCACCAGGTAGTATTCCCTGCCGAGTATCTTCATGATGTCCAGCGTGGGGTTGACCGGGTCCATGACGTAGAGGTTGTCGCACACGGCCAGCACGTTCTCAACGTACCAGGGCACGATGCGGTCGAGCCGGTCGTCCATCAGGGCGTCGTCCTTGAGGTCGATCCGGCTGTGGTTGCCGGATACGGCGTGGAGCCGTACCTCGGGGCTTTTCCGGCACAGGGCGTAGACAAAGTTGCTGACCATTTCCGCCGCCCGCATGATCTGGGTGATCACGTTTTCCTGGTTGCTCACGGCGATGGGCTTGTGGATGTTGCCGCTCACCAGATCGCCCAACAGCACCACATGCACGCGGTAGACGTTATTCGCCTCAGCCAGCGCATTGACCCGCGCGGCGTACTCCCTAAGGCGCTCCTCCGCGATTTCAATGCTGTAGCTGTTGCCGTCGATGCCGGTGTATCTCGCGCCAATGTGCAGGTCAGAGAGGATGACGATCATCTCTTTGTCGCCGCTCTTGGAGGAGCTGTATGTAATCGGCTCGTACTTTCTTTGGCCCAGATCCCTGATCTGTTCTTCGATCAGGTCGAGCCTCCGCACGAACCGGGATGTGTCCCGAAGCGCCTTGCGCAGATCGGTGCGTTCGTCCCGCGCCCTCTGCTTATCCATCTCCGCCTCGTACCGGTCCATATCCTCTTCCGCCTGTCCGGTCTCCAGTCCCGCGTCCCGCATCAGGACACAGCCCTTGGCCACCTTCCGCAGGTTGTCGCCGCAGTATTCGCTGTCGATGAGCGCGGCAACCTCGTTCCAAGATTCCTCCAAAAGTCCGTCTTCCTTGGCGAGGATCAGGCGCACTCTCCACTGGGGGATCGTCTCGCCTTCCCGCCGCTTCAGCATATCCTCCATCCGTCACCCGATCCTTTCCCGTATCCCGAATATCCTCTCGGGCGGTATCTCGTCCACCCGCTGGGTGTAGTATCTGGTCACCCGGCCGTTTCCTTCCGGCCAGCTCACCGCCCACACCTTGTCAAAATCATAGTACAGCCCGGAGAAGCCCTTGGCCCTCCTGCCCGCGTACCGCTTGTCCACCACGCGCAGGCGATGGCCTTCGTACTCGAAGTCCCCGTTCACGTCCACCGTGATCCAGGTGAACGTGGCGCCGGGGTGCTCCTTCTTGATCCGGGCAATCTTGTCGTACATGCACTCCCGCTTCTGAGGTTTCTTGAGCACCTTGGGCGGCGGTACCGGCGCCGCGCCAATGCCAAGATCCGCGCAGGGGATTTCCTTTTGCGCAACCTTCCGGAGCGTCCGCTCGGATTTCACGCCGTAGTCCTCCGGCCGCCGGATCATCAGGGAGGCCACATGGCTCAGGTAATTCTTGATCCTCTCCTCCGCTGGAATCGCGCCGCTGTGCTCCGCGAGCCAGCCCTGCTCGATCTCGGAGAGAAAGGGTTCGACCATCTGGTCGTAGATCACCGGCAGCACGTTTTCCTCCTCGCACTCGAGGTGGACGTCCTGCCAGTAGAGGTTCTTTTCATGACAATTCATAAAAATCTATACACCCCTCTATATAGCAAGGTTCGATTTAGTCGAGTACGGGGGATTTTTTACAAACATTTAACTTTTATCCTCGTTTTAAGGCTTTGCTCCCGCATTTCTTCGTTCTCCCTGGCCATGCGTCCCGCTGCTGTCAGCAGGATTTCATACACGGCCTCCTCGTCCGTACCTTGGTCCTCAGCCACGTCGCTGAGGGTGTTGCCCATCATCAGGGCCTTTATGGTCTCCCGTTCGATCCTGCGCATCGGCGTCTTGCGGATCAGGTCGTCTATGTCCAGGTATATACAGGTCATCAGCTCGCTGAAGTGGTTATAGCTTTTCTCTCTGGGGTATATCGTCGAACGAAATCTGATCAGGGACGCGATGCACCGGGGGTCGGACAGGGAGACGCTCTCGTACTCATGCCACCCAATGTTCTGGGCGGGCGTCTCCTTGTGAACCGCTCCCAATGCTTTTCCCTCCCGTTATGTTGCGGCAGGCGGGGTGCCCAGTATGATGGCGTCCCGTCCCCCGTTTGGGCATCCGCTCTCCGGCGGATCCACCCATATGTCCCGGTAATGCCCGCCGAAGGTCATCTGCTCCTTGCGGCACAGCGCCTCCCCGGACAGGTCGCAAAGGAATATGCCCCGCTCCTCATCCGCCTTCAGGTGGGCGCAGATGACGCCGTGGGGCACATCGTTGATCTTGTACGCGCCGGAGTCGTAACAGCAGGCCTCCCCGTGATCGGAGAGCCGCTCCAGCTTCCCGCTCTTCATTCCGTCATGTCCTCCCTTCGGTAAGGATGCCCGCAGCTCCGCTTCCCTTCGGGGCACTTGCCCGTCGTAAGGCAGCCGGGGCCAGCGTTTGCAAACAGCGCGGGGCAGGCCTTCTTTACCTCGCCCAGCATCTGCCATGCCACGTCCCGGATCTCCCACTGGGCCCGGTTACAGCACCGCAGGCTGAAGAAGTGGATCAGCTCCCGCGCGTTCATGGTGACCACCATCCTGGTGGCCGTGCCCTCCGGCAGGACGAAACGGGCGTCTTCCTGTGCCTGTTCCTTTGTCCTGCCAAATGTGACCAATCGTTCACATATCCGGTTGTATGCGTCTGCGGCGCTCCGCATCTGCTCCTCGTAGATCGCCCGGATCTCCGGGAAGTTGGCGATCATCTCCGGCTCGCAGTACCAGTCCGGATCCTCCGTGTCGATCTTCACGTACCGCTGGCTCTGCACGCTGAAGCTGGCCAGCCGGTGCCGGGTAATCTGGGCGAGGAACGCCCGGCTCACGTCCTCGATCATGAAGGTGAAACAGACGTGCTCAATGGTGGACAGGTGGCCGGTCTTCATCACGCCCTGAATGAACTTGGCCCTGCCCTCCGGTGTCTGGAGCGTGCGCTTCGTCAGGAGTTCGTCGTTCCCGAGGTCGCTGTAGCACCTGGCCGCCGCCACCACCGGGATCAGTTCCTGCTCCGTGGGCGCCTGAATCAGCTTAACCCTTGGCATCCTTGTCCTCCCCGTCCTTCTTGTCGTTGTCTTGGGCCTGTTCTTCTTCCGGATCCTCCGCGCCCTCCCGCAACAGACGCATCATGAACCAGCCCCACGCGAAGGTGGCTGCCGCGATCACCCAGAAGCCCACGCTGGTAAACATGCTGAATCGTCCCGCCGCCAGGCATATGGCGTTGATCAGGGCGAATATGGACATCAGCAGGTATCCCCACATACTCACCGGGTCCATCAGCATGCCTTGGCCCCCTTCGCTTTCTCGGATTTCTCGGGTTCCGGTTCCGGCAGGGGCGCCTTCTCCACCCTGCGGACTTCGATCACCTCAATGTCCGCGCAGTTGTTCGCGTACTTGAGGATCTTCGCGTCGCTCTTGCGTATGGCTTCCAACGCGTCCTCCAAACTGCCATCCAGCTTTTCGATGACGTCCATCCGCATCTTCTTGGCCAGCCCCTTGAGTACGCCCGCAAAGTCGCTGTAGTAGCCAATCGCGCTGACCTTGGTCGTCACTTCTCCGGTTTTCTTGTCTTTGGTTTTTACCAGCTTGCCGAAGTAGTAGCATTTTCCGTCTGTCTCGATATAGTATCCGCCAGGTGCTTTGACCATTTGTCATCCTCCTTTGCTCACACTGTGTCAGAGTTGGCTGTCCCAGTACTGCCGCTCCATTTCCTGCGCTTCCGCCCGTAGCAGGGCATCCAGCTGTTCCCCGCAGATTTCGATCCGCGCCCTGCACTCGTCGGCAAGATCGTTCATCAGGCCGATGTAGTCCGCGACGGCGTCCTCCCCAATGCCCGTCTCGGCGACCAGCCTCTCCACATCCCGCGCCTTGTCGATCAACTCCTCCAGGTCGTCGATCCTCTCCTGGAGCTCGTCTATGTCCTTGCCCATACGGTACCCTCCTCAAAGTCCTGGCTATTGGCGGGGTGTGCAGGATTTGAACCTGCGGGTCTTCCGACCGGCTGTTTTCAGGACAGCTGGCATAAACCGCTCGCCCAACACCCCATAACTACCGCGCCGCCGTCCCCTCAGCCTTCCGTTACATCCCGGCCTGGATCAGGTTCCGCCGGGGCCTCTCCACGTCCATATTTGCAACTCGCAGTACGCCTCACGGGATAAGCCTTGGTTGGGCGGCGCCTCGCTGCTTCATAGCCTGCCATCCGGCCAATCCACATTCATACTACCGTCATGCCCCTGTTCAGCGCGCGCCTCACTGACAGCGGCTTTAATGTCTGGCCGGTTTTTGATTTCCGGCGGAGCGGCCGAGGATGGCCTCGGCTTGCTTCCCATTGGCGCGGGGCTGGTGCCGGTGAAGGGGCTCGAACCCCCGGCCCACGGAGTAAAAATCCGCTGCTCTCCCAACTGAGCTACACCGGCGAAATCGGCCGTACCGGGTGATCAGTCCGATCCGGCCTCTAAGCCGCGTCCGGCTTTGTCTGCCCTTACAGGGATCGAACCTGTCTTGGTGGTCGATCAAACCACCCGTGCCATACCGTACACCATCGGGCCATACTATGGGCTGCTAAAGCGCTCGGGCTGGGCGCTACTCCAGTTTCCCTCGCGCGCGGGGTACTTCCCCGCCTCAAACCTCGCCCGTGGGCGCGCCTGGGTCGGATACAACGCAGTCCTCGGCGGAGCGCACCGCTTACCTCCTGCATTGCCTCCCAAAGTATGCTGCCCGGTTTATACCGGCCATGGCCTCATGAGGGCACCCCCATACCCGGGGCTGATTTCTCCCATGGCCTTTGGAGCCACCGGCAGGACTCGAACCTGCAACCCGCCGCTTACAAGGCGGCCGCTCTGCCATTGAGCTGCGGTGGCACAGGGCGGTTTCCCGCCCGTTACTCCTCTGTCCTGGTTTTAATCACGATGTAGCCGTGAGCGGACAGCAGGTCGCACATCTCCTGATCCGTGAGATGATGCTTCTCTTCGGCGTCCGGCTTCCCGTCGGTCGCTTCCTCCGGCCAGGGCGCCCGCGCCATCATCGCGTCGCTGGGCATCAGGGGCCATACGCGCCACTTCTTGCCGTAGTCGCGCTCCTCGTAGAAGCCCTCTTCCGGGTCTCCGCTCCAGATGGCCACAAGGCCGCGCTGGTGCTTGTCGGGCTGAATGGAAAAGTCGTTATCCAGCACAACCCTCATCAGGAAACCGGCGCGCCCGGGCGTTTCACTCTTCTCTTCCACGTAGGCGAAGGTGCCGATGCAGTCGTCCTCCATCTCGTCCATGTAGTCAATGACTTCCTGCGCCGTGTCAAACGGATTGAGCTCAACCAATTTCCCCGCCAGCTTTTCCATCTCGTCCTCTCCTTCCTCCTCTGGCCAAGTGACGCTCTTGCGCTCGTCCTCCAACGGAGGCATATCCCACGCAACCCACGTCTTGCCATAGTCCCGCTCCAGCAGAACTTCATCGGGATCGCAGCACCATACGGCCACGACCTCCATGTTCTTCCTGTCGTCGTCCCACATGCCGTCCAGCACCGCCCGGGCAACGAAGTCCCTCGGATCCCTGAACTGCACCCAGATGCCGTTGTTGATGATCGTGGCCACCGGGCGGTTGGTTTCCACCCGTTCCCGCAGATCGTCCAGCGTCAGCGGTATCTCTTTCTTGTACTCAAACGTGAATTCCCCCATGGTCGTCCCTTTCCGCCGGTTCTTCCCCGGCCGTCTTGTACCTCGTAAGCGCCTCATCCAGCGCTATGCCCTTTTCGCGGCACATAGCCGTAATGACTGATGCGGCCTCACTCGCCTCCGCGTCCGTGAGCTGAGAGAGCACCGGCACCTGCGCGTTTTCGTTTCCCCGGCGCTGCTTTTCCCGCGTCACCCTGGCTTTCAGGTTGATGCCCAGCCGGTAGTTCAGCTGGTAATAGAACGCGCCCCACGCCTGAGCGACTGCTTCCCCATAGTTCCTGGATGTCCCGGAGTAGATCCCGGCGTACTTCCGCACAGCCGCCCAGATGAACTTGCGGACATCCCATCCCAGCACCTTGGCTGCCAGCACGTCG
>JAZQKF010000052.1:0-3149 GCA_045542015.1 Acutalibacteraceae bacterium | reverse complement strand
TTCCTCGCATACGTCCTCGAATGCTGTGACGAGATCCGCAAGCACCTGATGAAGAAGGACATGGTCTCCGCCGCCTATGACCTCGGCAGGCTGTCCAAGGACATATCGACCGAGCTGGATGCAATGGAGGGGTCTGAATGAACCGCCGTCGCATCGTCAAAGGGGACGAGACCTGGCTGATGTCCTCCTGCTCCCAGTGCCCATTCAACCGCATCTCTGCAGGCAGGCAGTACTGCCAGAAGAAACGCAAGGATCTGGACGACACGGAGGACTTCCCCGACTGGTGTCCCGCCGACAAGCTCGCGGGGGCGGTACAGTGAAGGTCGAGTTGATCTCATGGACCCACGGGGCATCCACCGTGTGCAACATCGCCGCCAAGTCCTGCACATCCCCATCCATCCCCGACATAGATGAGGAGCTGGCGCAGAGGGACACGAGGGCCCTGGAGCATGCACTCGCAAGCGGTCACGAGTCGGTCATCGAGCATGCATCATTCACCTTCGCAATCGAGGGCATCAGCAGGGCCTGCTCCCATCAGCTGGTGAGGCACAGGATGGCATCGTACAGTCAGCAGAGTCAGAGGTATGTCAATATGGATGGGTTCGAGTATGTGACACCAAAATCCATTGGAGACAAGGTCATGGGAAAAACCCTGGATTGGGCGACCCACGAACCCTTCGATGTCACTGTAAGAGCTGAGTATGAATGCCTTATGCAGAATATCTCCAATGCCTATGCCAGATTCATCGAATTGGGTGTTCCTGAAGAAGATGCACGTTACATCCTTCCCAACGCCTGCTGTACCAATATCGTGGTCACGATGAACGCCCGTGAGCTCCGTCATTTCCTCAAACTCAGGCTGTGCAACCGTGCCCAGTGGGAAATCAGGGAGCTCGCCGAGAGGATGCTGGACTGCGTGAAGCAGGTCTCGGAGGTTCTTTTCGCCGATGTCGGACCCGCCTGCGAGATGGATGGGAAATGCCCTGAGAGGAACCCCTGTGGAAAGGTGGTCGAATGAAGCTGGTGTACAAGGATGGTCGTGCCGAACTTCTCGATCAGGACAAGGGTAAGGTCTTGAAGATGGACGTCCGCGGGGATCTGGACCTCGATGATATCGGAGAACTCCGTAATGCATTGTGCTTGGCAGAGATGGTAATGGAGGCCTCCATCGGGTTGGAATCCTGCCCTGCCTGTGGCGGTGATGAGGCGTACATCCTGAGGGTGCACACCGTCTTCCATCAGGCGGTGTGTCCCTGTGGCATGCATGGTCCGGAATGCCGTACCAGATCTGAGGCCTCAAGAGCATGGAACAGGATATCAAGGGAGCTCAGGGAAAAGAGGAGCGCGGTCGAATGAACACCGATGCCGAGATCAGGATCCTCCACAAAAGGTATGTAGACCACATCCAGCAGGCTGACAAACAGATACATTCGCTGGAGTGTTCCGAGCGTGCCCACAACCTTCGTATCAGGGCGTTGGAGGTCAACCAACACAGACTGATCCTCCTCGTGGCTCTACAGGCCTCCTGCACCGCGGGAATCATCTGCATGGCTTTGTCGGGGGTGATATGATGTCCAGAACCCAGACGCACATCCTGAGAGGACGCCCCGATCTGGAGGCCATCCTCGACTACCTGTCACTCCACGGTCCATCATCGGCGAGGACCATGAAGGCGGCGGGGTTGAACGCAGGACTCAAGCAATTGCGCGAGCTGTCGGAGTGGGGATTGATCTGCAAGGCCGGTCGCGTCAACAAATCGGAGGGAACCGCGATATGGGCGAAGTGCTGAGATACATCTGCAGGGACTGCGGGGCCCCGTGCAGGCTCGAGTTCGAGATGGAGGACGGGCAGGACTGCAGGCCTACAAACTGCGTCCTGAGCTTCGAGGAAGCACACTGGGAGGAGGAATGAACGCGGTGGACCACCCCTCGCATTATGCCGAGGGCAGGAGATTCGAACCCATCGACGTGATCGAGGACTGGGAGCTGGGGTTCTGCCTTGGGAATGCCGTCAAGTACATTTCAAGGGCAGGACGCAAGAACGATGCATTGGAGGACCTGAAAAAGGCCCGCTGGTATCTCGACCGTGAGATCGAGAGGATGGAGGGTTCCCCATGACGCTCTACATCCGCCCCAGGGAGTATGCCGTGGCCCAGTACCTCAAGCGTGCCGAGGACCTGGGCAAGCACAGGGCGCAGATCCGCAAGCATATGGTTACCTCCGAGGGCTACGACTACACCCCTTTCATGATGGAGAGGGACTTGAACAATCTGGTCACCGCAGGCATCGTCAGGAGATCCTATGACCGTTTCGTCTGGACGGGCAGACCCTTCGAGAAGCTCAACACCCGCGACCTCACGAAGCGGCGCAGGAACTACACCCAGCCGAGGACCGAGCTGGAGATCAAGATAATCTCCGCCACCATCGAGCCGGGAGGATACGAGGCATTCCCTGACCATGGTAAGGTGACGATAGTCGCACCCGCACGCATCTGGACCATCACCAAGGACGAGACGAGGGCGTTCATCAACAGATTGGCGGAATGTGTGGAATCCGAGGAAAAATCGGACAATTCTATATAAACAGGGGTTAATTCGATAATATGCAGGAAAACACATGCCCCGCCTGTGGTGAGGGCCTATACATGAATTTAGACGGACAGAGGGGCACATGCTCCAGATGTCAGAGGGAGTGGAATGTCGCGGATGTCGCACATCATGTCGTTGATGTCGTGGATCCGATAACCGAACCCGTTGCCGAGAGGCCCAAGCGGATGAGGGTCTTGAAGAGACAGAAATAAATTTGGGCGCGACAATCGGAATCATGACCTTGCCGGGCGGGTCACGTTCCAAGTGTTTTCGTTTTCAACACTCGTTGGTTCCTTTATCCTCTGCCCGGCGCACAGGTTTTTACTTAGTCGCGTCGATTCCGTTACCGGTCGGGCACTAGGGGAGATTTGCCCGACGATCCTGAGCCGGACAGGATCCCGAAGCGTATCATGGCAAGTAGTTCACATCCGGCACTTCTCGAAATGTGACTTCATTGGAACAGGAATAAATACGGCGCAAAGTTCTGTCAATCGTGAGGATGATTTACTCCACACGTGCGGTGAAGAAAGGCAATAGCCCTTTCGTTATCGTACCTGCTAAC
>JAZQKF010000051.1:0-48103 GCA_045542015.1 Acutalibacteraceae bacterium | reverse complement strand
TGAGGTAGTCACCTCTGGAGAAGGAACCCATATCAAATTCATTGGAGCTCTTGGCACCCCACAGTCTGAGCACACCCACGTTGTCGGTGTCGTGCCCCGAGATCAGCAGATCGTAGGGAATGGCGCGCACCTTGTCGTAGTTTTTGTGCACCGTCTTAAGTCCGTCCTTGCTCCAGATCTCCTCCACCTCGCCGTCAAAGAAGATCTCCTGTGCCTCGTCGGGACGAGGCAACAGCCATGCGCCGCCCATTTCCAGCCAGTTGTCGGGAAACTCCATCTGCCAGCCGTCAAGAATGACCTGCTTGAAAATGCCGAATTCATAGCGGATGGAAAAGCCGGTGGCGGCGTAATCCATGGCCGCCAGAGAGTCAAGATAGCAGGCGGCCAGTCGGCCCAGACCGCCGTTGCCCAGACCTGCATCGGGCTCCATTTCATAAAGGGAGGCAAGGTTCTTGCCGCTCTCGGCCACCACGTCCCGCATATCCTGCTCAAGGCCGAGGTTGTAGAGATTGTTCTTGAGGCTTCTGCCCACCAGAAATTCCATGGACATATAGTAGACCTGCTTGGTGCCCTGCTCGTCGGCACGGGCCACGGTCTCCGCGCGCTTCTGCTGCAGGATGTCGCGCACAACGCTGACCACCGCCTGATACATCTGACGGTCGTTGGCATCCTTGACGGAAACGGAAAATTCCTTTTTAACACGTTTTGCTACCAGCTCGGAAAGCTCTTGCTTGCTGATGATCATATATTCTCTCCTTAAAAGTAATTCAAAAACAAAAAAGCGGTCAAAAAAATATTGGTATAATCTCGCTTGCTGACCGCAATAAGAGTATTATACCAATATTTTACTGATTTATCAAGATAAAATTACAGATTGTTATAAAGTTTGATGTATTTATCTGCGCTTGCCGCCCAGGAGTAATCACCGCTCATGGCGTTTGCCTTGGCCTTGGCAAAGGCGCTCTTGTCGTTAAAGAGGGCCACGCCTCTGCGAATGGCGTCCATCATATCGCCGCTGTCATAAGACTGGAAGGTGATGCCGCGTCCCTCGCCCGTGGCGGGATTGAAGGGATAGACACTGTCTCTGAGTCCGCCGACGGCGTTGACGATGGGCAGAGTGCCGTAGCGCATGGCGATCATCTGGGCAAGACCGCAGGGCTCAAACTTGGAGGGCATCAAAAACAGATCGGCGCCTGCATAGATGCGTTGGGCCAGTTTTGCATCAAAATCGATGATGCAGCGCACCCTGTCGGGATAACGCTGACCCATCTCACGGAAGAACTCCTCATATTCGTGATCACCGGTACCCAGCAATATAAACTGAATATTCTCCTGCATCATGTTGGCAAACTCCTGACGGACCAGATCCAGACCCTTCTGCAGTGTCAGACGGGTGACCATGCCGATGAGTGCCTTGTCCTTTTCGACGGGCAGCCCCAGTTCTTCCTGCAATGCTTTTTTGTTGCGGAACTTCTGGGCGCGGGTCTCAAAGGAATAATGATAGGGCAGGGCGGGGTCGGTGGCGGGATCGAAGGTGACGGTGTCAATGCCGTTGATGATGCCGCTGAGCTTGTACCTTCTGGCGGCCAGAATGTGATGCAGGCCGTAGGAGAAGTAGGGGTTGAGGATCTCACCCGCATAGCTTTCGGATACGGTGGTGACAGCGTTGGCGCACTCAATGGCACCCTTCATCAGATTGAGACAACCGCCGTAGTAAAGCAGTTGCTTTTCCTTTTCTCCCATACCGAATACGTCGCCTAAGATATAGGGATCGTATTTGCCCTGAAACTCGATGTTGTGGATGGTAAAGACGGTCTTGATATTCTCGTATCCCACCCAGTTTCGTGACTCGCAGTCCAGTAATACGGGAATGAGGGCGGTGTGCCAATCGTTACAGTGGAGAATGTCGGGAATGAAGTCCAGTTCCCCGAGGGCGGAGAGCACCGCGCGGGAGAAGAAGGCAAAGCGCTCGGCATCGTCGTAGTGACCGTACATGCCCTGACGCTTGAAATAATACTGATTATCCAGCAGGTAGTAGATGACTCCACCCACCTTGGCCTCGAACACGCCGCAATACTGACGGCGCCAGGCCACCGGCACCGACAGGCTGGTGAGGAATTTCATATTCTCACGCAGCTCCTGGGGGACGCTCTCGTACAGCGGCAGCACCACGCGGCAGCCCACCAGACGGTTGCGCATCGCCTTGGGCAGCGAGCCAGCTACATCCGCCAATCCGCCGGAGGCGGCAAAGGGAAGAGCCTCACTGGCAATATATAATACTTTCATGGATTACCTCCGTCGGTCAGATGATGGAATTTTTGGCGATGTAAACGGGATAGCTCTCGGAGCCCTGCAGGGTGCAGCCGTTACGGATCACCACGTTCTTATCGGCGATGATGCAGCCCAGCTTGCACTGGTCGCCCACCGTGACGTTCTGCATCACCACGCAGTTGGACAGCTGAGCGCCGCGGCTGATCTTTGCGCCGCGGAAAATGATGCAGTTGTCCACCTTGCCGTCCACGTGGGCACCGTCGCCCACCAGACTGTTCTTCACCTCCGCGTGCAGACCGTACTGCACGGGGTCGCAGTCCTTCAGCTTGGTATAGACGGGACGGTCCATGGGGAACAGCTCCTCCCGCACGCCGTCCTCCAGCAGAGCCAGATTGGCGTGGAAGTAGCTGGCGGTGGAATAGATGGGCATCACCAGCGACGGCACCTGATAGCCGTAGATCTTCAGCTCATCCTGACGGCGCTGGAGAATATCCCGCTCAAAGTGACCCAGATTACGGGCCACCGCCTCGGTGAGGGTGCGCAGCAGCCAATCCTTGCGCATCACGTACACGCCGATGCCGTAGAAGGCATCCTGGTCTCCCACGCGACCCAGCAGCAGGTCGGTGACGTGACCGGCGGCGTCCATAGACAGCACCGGAATATCGGTCAGCGCCGGCACAGCGCCGTGGCGGCAGGCCACCGTCACGTCGGCGCCGGATACCACATGAGCCTCCAGCAGGGCGTCGTAGTCCATACTGGTGACCATATGGCAGTCCGCCAGAATGACATAATCTTCTTTAGAATGATTCAGGAAAGGTACCACGTCCACCAGAGAGCCGATGCGACCCTGATACTTGGCATCGTCGCTGCTGCGGGGGGGCAGGAAATACAGGCCCTCGTTCTTACGGGACAGATCCCACGCCTTACCGCTGCCCAGATGATCCATCAGGGACTGGTAGTTGCTCTTGGTGATGACACCCACCTTGGTAATGCCGGCGTTCACCATCGCCGACAGGGGGAAATCGATCAGGCGATAACGACCGCCAAAGGGCAGAGAACCCATGGAACGGACCGCCGTACCGTCACGGAACGCCTCATCGTACATATTGGCAAAAATCAAACCTACAGCACCGGAATTACGCATGAGTGCTCACCTCCTCGCCTTCGTTAACGTCTGTTTCAATCATACTCTGTGCCAGAACCTTACCGTTCTTGCCCACGGTGATGCCGGAGGCAACCACCGCCACGCCCCAACGGGACAGGTCGTCGATCTCTTCGGGTGCTTCACCCACCACGGCGCCCTCCTCGATGACGGCATTCTCCGCCACGATGGCGTATTGCACCTTGGCGCCCTTCTTAACCACCGTGCCGGGCATCAGAATGGACTGGACGATCTCCGCGCCCTCCTCCACCGTGACGCCGGCGAAGACGATGGAAGACTCCACCTTACCGTGAATGACGCAGCCCTCGGTGATGGAGGAATTCTGCACCTGAGAGGTGGCAGACAGATACTGAGGCGGCATACCGGGGTTTCGGGAATAGATCTTCCAGCTGGGGTCTGCCAGATCCAACGGAATGTTGGGATCCAACAGGTCCATATTGGCCTCCCACAGGGAGTCGATGGTGCCCACGTCCTTCCAGTAGCCCTCAAAGCGATAGGCGAACATCCGCTCGCCGGAATCCAGCATGGTGGGCAGCACGTTCTTGCCGAAGTCGTTGGAGGAGTTGGGGTTTGCCTCGTCCTCGATGAGGTATTTACGCAGCTTTTCCCACGTGAAGATGTAGATGCCCATAGACGCCAGGGTGCTCTTGGGCACCGCCGGCTTCTCGTCAAACTCGTAGATGGAGCCATCGGGATTGGTATTCAGAATACCGAAGCGGCTGGCCTCCTCCTTGGGTACGTCCAGCACGGCGATGGTGCAGTCGGCGTTATTCTCCTTATGGAATGCCAGCATATCGCTGTAATCCATCTTATAGATATGGTCACCGGACAGCACCAGCACGTATTCGGGATTGTACCGCTGGATGAAGTCGATGTTCTGATAGATGGCGTTGGCGGTACCCTTATACCAGTCGGCGCCCTGGTTGCGCTGATAGGGGGGCAGCACGTGAACGCCGGCGTCCATACGGTCCAGGTCCCACGGAGAGCCGGAGCCGATGTAGTCGTTGAGCTCCAGCGGCTGATACTGGGTCAGCACGCCCACCGTCTCAATGCCGGAGTTCACACAGTTGGATAGGGGGAAGTCGATGATGCGGTATTTACCGCCGTAGGGTACTGCGGGCTTGGCGATCTTGCGGGTCAGCGCGTACAGACGGCTGCCCTGACCGCCGGCCAGCAGCATGGCTACACATTCCTGCTTACGAAACATTACAAATCTCCTCCTTAGTTCTTATCGGCTTCGGCTTTGGCTCTCGCCTTTGCCAATTGTTCCGCTTTCTTCTTGGGATAGGGTCTGGCGCGTTTCTTTTTGAGCACCAGCACCGACAGGGGCGGCAGGGTCAGCGCCGCCGACTGGTCAAAGCCGTGCATAGGCTCGGGGTCGGTCTTAATAACGCCGTTGACGACGTTGCCGCCGCCGAACTCTGCCAGATCGGAATTGAACAGCTCCACCCAGTCGCCGTATATCGGCAGACCGATGCGGTAGCCCTCTCTCTGCACAGGGGTGAAGTTGCACACCGTCACCACCTCGTTGCCCTTTTTGTCTATGCGGCGGAAGGAGATAACGCTGTGGGCGTTATCGTCCGCAGCAATCCACTTAAAGCCCTCCCAGGAGTAATCATCCTCCCACAAAGCGGGGGTCTGACGGTACAGATGGTTGAGGGTGCGGACGTAGTGCTTGCACATCCGATGGGCCTCGTAGTCCAGCAGCAGCCAGTCCAGACCGCTCTGGTAGTCCCACTCCTTAAACTGGCCGAACTCGCTGCCCATAAACAGCAGCTTTTTGCCGGGGTGGGTCATCATATAGCCGAGGAACGCCCGCAGACCCGCAAACTTCTGCTCGTAGTCGCCGGGCATCTTGTTGATCAGCGAGCCCTTGCCGTGCACCACCTCGTCGTGGGAGATGGGTAACACGAAATTCTCGGAGAAGGCGTACATCAGCGAGAAGGTCAGTAGATTGTGATTATCCTTGCGGAAGAAGGGGTCGGTGCAGGTGTACCGCACCATATCGTTCATCCAGCCCATATTCCACTTGAAATTAAAGCCCAGACCCCCGTCGGAGGTGGGTTTGGATACCATAGGCCAGGCGGTGGATTCCTCCGCGATCATCATCACGTTGGGATGGTGGTGGAACACCGCCTCATTGAGCCAGCGGATGAAGTCCACCGCCTCCAGATGCTCGTGACCGCCGTAGAAATTGGGTACCCACTCGCCATCCTTGCGGTTATAGTCCAGATACAGCATGGACGCCACCGCATCCACGCGGATGCCGTCGATGTGATATTCCTCCAACCAATAGAACACGTTGGAGATGAGGAAGGACCGCACCTCGGGACGTCCGTAATCGAACACACAGGTGCCCCATTCCTTATGCTCACCCTTGCGGGGGTCGGCATACTCGTAGCAGGGGCCGCCGTCAAAGTGGAACAGACCCGCCGCATCCCGCGGGAAGTGGGCCGGCACCCAGTCCAGTATCACGCCGATACCCGCCTGATGGCAGGTGTCCACGAAATACATAAAGTCCTCCGGCCCGCCGTAGCGGCTGGTGGGGGCGTAATACCCCGTCACCTGATAGCCCCAGGAGCCGTCAAAGGGATACTCCGAGATGGGCATCAGCTCGATGTGGGTATAGCCCATATCCAGCACGTAGGGCACCAGCTCCTCCGCCAGCTTGCGGTAGGAGAAGGGGTTGCCGTCGGCATAGGTGCGCCAGCTGCCCGCGTGTACCTCGTAGATATTCACCGGCTTGTCGTAGGGGGCTATTTTGTGCTGCTGCCAATTGCTGTCGCCCCATTCATAGCCACCCACCTCGTACACCTTAGACGCGGTGCCGGGGCGAGTCTCATTGTGGACGGCGTAGGGGTCGCTCTTGAGCACCGCGTTGCCGTCCTGCCCCACCACGTGGTACTTGTACGCGGCGTACAGGGGAACGTCCTGCACGGTGGTCTCCCAAAATCCGCCGTCCAGCCACATCATCGGCTGGGCGTCGGGGTTCCATCCGTTAAAATCGCCCACCAGTGACACCGCCTTGGCATTAGGCGCCCACACACGGAAGACGTAGGCGTTATCCCCCGCATAATGGCACCCCAGCCAGCGGTAGGCGTGGGTGTCGGTGCCGGCGTGAAATTCGTCCATTTTCTGGGCTAGCGTCACGCCGTTGTCGTATAAACTCATTGGCTTTCCACTTCCTTTCGGGTCGAGGACATACTTATACACCATTATTGTATCAGCAAAGCCGCAGAAAAGCAAGCACTTTTTGTATAGTTTGTTACAAGATTTTTCTACAAAATTGGCGTTTTTTGTCATTTTTGTCATATATTTTGGGGATGAAATGGCAAAAATGCACAAGGGCGCTAAAAAAGCCGCCTCTCACGAGACGGCTTTTTGAAATTAGGAATTAGAAATGAGGAATGAAGAATGGAGCAACCGCGACGGAAAATGGCAGGGTCATAGCCGTTCTTGTTCTCCCTACGGATTCTATATATGGTTATTACGGCATCGTAGGGGCGATTCACGAATCGCCCGTCATTACTCAATACTGCTCACCAATGTAATAAACAGCTTCTTTCGCACGGCTTTCTTCGAACAAAAGACGCTCTTCATCCGACAAACCGAGAGCACGCAAATAACCATCTACATTGGAATAGGTCAATTCTTTGCCAATCTCCTGACACAGTTCAATATAGCACTTGATTCGGTTCGTGGCTGTAACAGCAGAATAAGTCGGATTCTTTGGGTCGTCGGCTAAAACATCCCATATTAGCGCATCCGTATCCATCTCAAAATGCCATAGAATATATTCCAGTTTTTCTCGATTGGCAGACATATTTTTCTTCATTTTACAGTCCTCTCAAATTGCGGGCGGATGATATCCGCCCCTACGGATTCTATGTGAGGTCGTTGCGGTATCGTAGGGGCGATTCACGAATCGCCCGTCATTACTCATTTCTCATTACTCATTACTCATTGTTTTTTACCCTTTCGCATCATACCAGGTATCGCCCACGTGGGCGTCCACCTCCAAGCGGACGGTCAGGTCGGCGGCAGCCTCCATCTCCTCCACCAGCAGGCGGCAGACTGTGTCCGCCTCCTCACGGGGGCACTCCACCATCAACTCGTCGTGCACCTGCAGGATGAGCCGTGCCTGCAGACCCTCCGCCTGCAGACGGCGGTACACCCGCACCATCGCCACCTTGATAATGTCGGCGGCGGTGCCCTGGATGGGCATATTCCGCGCCACCCGCTCACCGAAATGACGGGTCATAGCGTTGCCCGCCTTCAATTCCGGCAGGGGTCGGCGACGACCCAGCAGGGTCTCACCGTACCCCTTTTCGGTGGCGGCGGCGATCAACCCCTCCATAAAGGCGTTCACCGCACCGAAATTGGCCAGATAGCGGTCGATATAATCCTTCGCCTCGGCGAAGCCGATGTCCAGATCCTCCGCCAGCGAATAGGCGCCCTGACCGTAGATGATGCCGAAGTTCACCGCCTTGGCGGCGGAGCGCATTTGAGCGGTCACCTGATCGGGGGCGACCCCGAACACCGAGGCGGCGGTCTGGCGGTGGATGTCCACGCCGGTGTTAAAGGCCTCGGTCATGGTGGGCTCGGCGGCCATATGCGCCAGCACCCGCAGCTCAATCTGGGAATAGTCCGCATCGCACAGCACCCAGTCGGGGCGGGCGGTGAAAAACCGCCGCATCTGCCGCCCCAACTCGGAGCGGACGGGAATATTCTGCAGATTCGGCTCGGAGGAGGATATGCGACCCGTGCGGGTCTCGGTCTGGTTAAACACCGAGCGCACCCGCCCGTCGGGATCCACCACCTTTAAAAGACCGTCGCAATAGGTGCTGTTGAGCTTGGACAGGGTGCGGTACTCCAGCAGATTCGCCACCACGGGGGACTGGTCCCGCAACTTCTCCAGCACGTCGGCGGAGGTGGAATAGCCGGTCTTGGTCTTCTTGCCGTGGGGCAAGCCCAGATCCTCAAACAGCGCTTTGCCCAGCTGTTTGGGGGAATTTAAGTTGAATTCATACCCCACCTGCTCATAGATCTCCTTCTGCAGGGTGAGGATGCGGGCGGTCAGCTGACTGCCAAAGGCGGCGATACCCTCGCGGTCCACCGCCACGCCCTGACGCTCCATATCCGCCAGCACCAGCGCCAGAGGCTGCTCCACGTCGGTGAGCAGGAGGGTCATCCCCTGCTCCTCCACCAGCGCGCTCAGGCGGTCGCACAGAGCAGGCAGACCGTGGAGGCATTCCTCGGCGGCATAGCCGTACTCGGTCAGCAGATGGGACAGGGAATAATCGGAGGACAGCGGGTTGAGCAGATACGCCGCCAGCGCCGTATCCAGCGCAAAGCCGGCGGGAGTCAACCCCATCGCCAGCAGGGCGCGGAACAAGGGCTTGGAATCGTGGGTGCGCTTGGTCACCGCAGGGTCGGACAGCAGGTCCACCAGGCGGTCAAACTCCGGCGCAAAGCGGTCCACCCGCGCGCACCGACCGGCGGCACACACCGCCAGACCCACGATCTCGTCCCCCTCCATGGTGGCGAGAACATCCATTTTCCCCGTCGCTGTAATGCTCTCCAGCAGCGAGGATAAGCTCTCATTGCCCTCCACCGGCGGGGTGGCCACCGCCTCTGTCTGAACGGCGGGAACGGTCACGGGAGACAGACCCAGCTTCTCCATCCATTTATACAGTTCATAATCCTGCAACAAAGCCGCCAATTTCACCTCGTCCATAGGACCGATGGCGTAGGCGTCGGGGGTCAGGTCGATGGGCACCTCACGGCAGATGGTGCCCAGCATACGGCTGAGATAGGCGCTGTCCTTGCCGGCTGACAGCTTGTTCCGCAGGCTGTCGCGGATGTCCAGCGCGTCGATGTTTTCGTAGATATAGTCCAGCGACCCGAACTGCTGCATCAGCGACAGGGCGGTCTTTTCGCCCACGCCGGGGACGCCGGGAATGTTGTCACTGGTATCCCCCTGCAGCGCCTTCAGGTCGATCAGCTGGGCAGGGGTCAGCCCGTATTTCTCCTGTATGGCGTCCACGTCCATCACCACCGTCTCGGGGTGACCCATCTTGGTGGTGGCCAGCAGAACGGACACGCCCTCCCCCACCAGCTGCAGACTGTCGCGGTCACCGGTGGCGATATAGCAGACGTCCCCCGCCCGTGCCGCTGCCAACGACAGGGTGCCCAGGATGTCGTCCGCCTCATAGCCGTCCAGCTCCACCAGAGTCAGACCCATAGCGGACAGAATGTCCTTAAGCGGCTGCAGCTGCTGACGCAGCTCCTCCGGCATACCGTGGCGACCCGCCTTATACTCGGTGTAGGCCTGATGGCGGAAGGTGGGCGCTTTGCGGTCAAAGGCCACCGCGATGTGGGTGGCGTCGGACATCTCCCGCAGGCGGGCGAGAATATTCAAAAAGCCGACCAGTGCATTGGTATACCGCCCGTCCTTGGTGGTCAAGGCCTTAACCCCGTAGAAGGCGCGGTTGATAATGCTGTTGCCGTCGATAACCAGTAGGTGGTTCATACAATCATCCTTTGCGACGTAGTGTTTTCAGTATACCATAAACAGAAGCGGAAATCTACCCGTTTATGAAAAAAGCACACCGAAAAATCGGTGTGCTTTTTTACGTTATTGTTCGTCGATTAGGCGTACTTCTTGCTCTTAACAGCGATGACAACGATCGCCAGCGCAGAGGCCACCATCAGGGCGGCGTAGATATAGATGTGGTTGGTGTCGCCGGTCTGGGGAGACACGTTGGCGCCGTTCACCACGATGGCCAGGGGACGGTTCAGGTCATCCAGAGTGAACACCAGCTGACCCTTGGAGTTGATGTAGGCACCGTTGACCAGGGACCAGTTGCCGTTCTCGTCCATCTGCATCAGAGCGGCAAAGTTTTTCAGAGTGTTGGCCTCCAGGGTGATGGTGAAGCCCTTGTGACCGTCGTGATCGTCACAGCCCTTGCCGGTGATGTAGAACAGGTCGCTGACAGCCAGATCGTCCACGTCCACGCCCAGCTTATCCGCCACGTCCTTCAGAGCCTCCACCAGGTCGGACAGATCGTCGGCATTGACGATGTCGTCGTAGGCGTCCTCCAGATGCTCACGCTGATCGTCCGGCAGCTGATCCCGATCCTTGTAAGGGACGATCACCGGCTCCATCGTGCAGTCCGCATTGGCGGCGTCAAAGCCCACGATGGTGGGGGCAGCGTTGCCGGAGGGGCTGGACACAAAGTTGCCGGGGGCGGCCAGAACGGCGGTGCTCAGTCCCAGCACCATCACGATAGCCATGCATACGGTTAAGATCTTTTTCATAATAACATCTTCCTTTCTCACGAATGATTATGTTTTTATAGTTTGTAATAACGAGTAGCCGTACTCGGTCATTTGATAAACGTAGTCGTCGTCAAATTTCTTACGGATCACGTCATAGGCTTTGCCCACCTGTGGGGGGCGGGTGGTCATATTGTGACAATCCGAGCCCAGGAAGTGAACGTAGCCTCTGCCCAGCAGGGTCAGCGCCTTTCGGCGGGTGGGCCGGGCATTAAAGAAGGAGGCGTTGGTCTGCATCAGGATGCCGTGATCCAACAGCCGCTCCCACACCCCTGCGGTCTGCAGGTGGAGATAACGGTCAATGTGCGCCAGCATCAGGCAGATGCCGTTTTTGCCGGACAGGTCGATCAGCTCGCGGATCATGGTCTCGGTCCAGCGGCTCATGGGCATCTCCAGCAGCAGCAGCTTGCTATCCTGAATGCGCAGGCTCTTCAGTCCGTCCATACGGCTGATGCCGGGGTAATACTGCACCTCGGCGCCCAGGCGAATGACAGGCATCGACTCCGACCATTGTTCCATCAGCTTGTCGTACGAATGAGCGCGCCGCTCAAGAAAGGACGCCACCGACTCGTCATTGGGATAGAAATGGGGGGTGGCCACCACCAGAGTGACACCCTGGGACGCCTGCGCCTGCAGCATCGTGATGCTCTCCGCCACGCTGCGGCTGCCGTCGTCCATTTCAGGGAGCAGGTGATTATGCCAGTCGATCATTGACCGGCCTCGGCATCGCTCTGGTAATAGCGATAGTATTTATAGTTGCGGTATTTGCGATAGTGCCGATAGCTGCCCTTTTCGGATTTTGCCTCGTTCATCACGCAGCCCAACACGTTGACGTTGGACAGCTTCAGCTGACGGAAGCAACGCTCCAGCTCCTTTTTCTCAGTATATTCCTCGCGGATAACCACGATCATACCCGAGATCAGGCCGGAGATGGACACCGCATCGGACACGATATTGACCGGCGGAAGGTCAACGATGATGTAATCAAAGGTCTCTTTCAGCTGATTGAGCACGTTCTCCATACGGCTGGACCCCAGCAGCTCCGAGGGGTTGGGAGGGATGTCGCCGGAGGGGAGAATATACCAGTTATCCAGCAGGTATTGCTGGAATCCGAAAAACTCCTTGCTCTTACCGCGCAGCAGGTCGGCCAGACCGGGGGTGCTGTCGATATCCAACTTCTTAGCGATGGAGGGGATGCGCAGGTCGCCGTCGATGAGCAGTACCTTACTGCCCTTTTCGGCGAATACGTACGCCAGATTCACCGCCGTGGTACTCTTACCCTCGCCGCGCATGGAGCTGGTCACACCGATGATGGGACACTTCTCATTCTCGGGGAGTGTAAAATCCAGGTTGGCACGAATCAGCTTATACTGTTCCAGAGCCGTGAACTCCAGATTCTTATGCAGGGTTTTTTTTAGGTCACGGACGCCGGCCGCAGACTTAGGCTTATATCTGCGCTTCGGCATATGAAGACCCATGTTGTCTCCTCCTCTCCCTGTATTTTGTGTCGCTGCCGCCGCAGGGCGCAAAGACACAACCTAATTAATCAGATACAGTATACCATCAATATTATGCAATTGCAAGTACCTTTCGCAATTAATTTTAAATTATTACCTTAATTTTGCGACCAAAACCGCTTATTTTTTCCTATTTGGGACGGTTTTTGGCAAAAAAACAGCCCCCTCGGCGAGGGGGCTGTCGGATTACTTTATCTCCTTAATGTCGTAGGGCGTGGTCTGGTACACGAAATAATTCAGCCAGTTGCTGTACAGCAGGTTGGCGTGAGAACGCCAAGTGACCATAGGCTCTTTCGTCGGGTCGTCGTCGGGGAAATAATTCACCGGCACGTCGGGATTCAGCCCCGCCGACACGTCACGGATATATTCGTTCTTCAGGGTGTCCGCATCGTACTCGGAATGGCCGGTGATGAATATCTGCCGACCGCCCGCGGTGGCCACCGCGTAGATACCGGTCTCCTCTGAGGAGGCCAGTATCTTCAGTTCCGGCACCGCCGCCACATCCTCGGTGCGGACGGTGGTATAACGGCTCTGGGGCACCATAAAGGTATCGTCAAAGCCGCGGAACAGGATAGACCTCTTATAGTCCACCTTGTGGGGATAGATGCCGGAATACTTAAAGCCCAGAGGGTATTTCTGAATGCCGTAGTGGTAGTACAGCCCCGCCTGGGCACCCCAACAGATGTGGAAGGTGCTGGTGACGTGGGTCTTGCTCCACTCCATAATATCGCACAGCTCCTCCCAGTACTCCACTTCTTCAAAGGGCATCTGCTCCACCGGCGCACCGGTGATGATCAGACCGTCGAAATGGCGCTCCTTCACGTCCTCAAAGGTCTTGTAAAAGGTGAACAGGTGCTCGGCGGAGGTGTTTTTGGATACGTGGGAGCTGGTGTGGATAAACTCCATCTCCACCTGCAGGGGGGAGTTACCCAGCAGGCGAGCCAGCTGGGTCTCGGTCTCAATTTTCTTGGGCATCAGATTCAGCAGCAGAATCTTCAGCGGTCGGATATCCTGGGTGATGGCCCGCTTTTCGGTCATCACGAAGATATTTTCGTCCGCCAGCGTCTGTACCGCCGGCAGATCGTTGGGTATCTTAATGGGCATAGAGGGTTACCTCTCTTCTTACATATTGTCCAGCGCCTGCTTGATATCGGCGATGAGGTCCTCGGCATTCTCAATACCGCAGGAGAAGCGCACCAGATCGGGAGCCACACCGGCGGCGGCCAGCTCCGCGTCGTTCATCTGGCGGTGGGTGGCGCTGGCGGGGTGCAGGCAGCAGGTGCGGGCGTCCGCCACGTGGGTCTCGATGGCGGCCAGCTTCAGATTCTTCATAAAGGCCTCGGCAGCCTTGCGGCCGCCCTTGACGCCAAAGCTCACCACGCCGCAGGAGCCGTTCGGCAGATACTTCTGCGCCAGGTCGTAGTACTTATCGCCGGGCAGACCGGGATAGGTGACCCAGGAAATGCGGTCGTCACTCTGCAGATACTCGGCAACCGCCTGACCGTTCTCGCAATGGCGCTTCATACGCACGTGCAGGCTCTCCAGACCCAGATTGAGGTAAAAGGCGTTCTGGGGCGCCTGGATGGAGCCCAGGTCGCGCATCAGCTGGGCGGTGGCCTTGGTGATGTAGGCGCCCTCCAGACCGAAACGCTCGGTGTAGGTCACGCCGTGATAGCTCTCGTCGGGGGTGCACAGACCGGGGAACTTGTCGGGATATTTGGTCCAGTCGAACTTTCCGCTGTCCACGATGCAGCCGCCCACGGCAGTGCCGTGACCGTCCATATACTTGGTGGTGGAGTGGGTGACGATGTCGGCGCCCCACTCAAAGGGACGGCAGTTGACGGGGGTGGCAAAGGTGTTGTCAATGATCAGCGGCACGCCGTGGGCGTGGGCGGCACCCGCAAACTTCTCAATGTCCAGCACGGTCAGCGCGGGGTTGGCGATGGTCTCGCCGAACACCGCCTTGGTGTTGGGGCGGAATGCGGCGTTCAGCTCCTCCTCGGTGCAGTCGGGGGACACGAAGGTGAAGTCGATGCCCATGCGCTTCATAGTCACGGCGAACAGGTTGTAGGTGCCGCCGTAGATGGAGGAGGAGGACACCACGTGGTCGCCGCAGGAGGCGATGTTGAACACGGAGTAGAAGGAGGCCGCCTGACCCGACGAGGTCAGCATAGCGGCGGTGCCGCCCTCCATCTCGCAGATTTTCGCCGCCACGGAATCGTTGGTGGGGTTCTGCAGACGGGTGTAGAAATAGCCGGAAGCCTCCAGGTCAAACAGCTTGCCCATATCCTCGCTGGTGGCGTATTTGAAGGTGGTGGACTGGATCACCGGAATCTGACGGGGCTCGCCGTTACCGGGGGTGTAGCCACCCTGGACGCATTTGGTTTCGATCTTGTAGTTGCTCATTATGATTCATCCTTTCGGAATTATATTGGCATAAAATTATACAGTATAAGTATAACCCCAACCCCGCCCCAGTGTCAAGAGGTGAAGAAATGGAAAAAGGACACCCGACTGGGTGCCCTTTTTTAATTCGTTACGGACGGAAAATATCCTTTTCTTCCAACCCCAGCGCGTCCGCCATCGCTTGGGCGCGCTCACGGTGGTGCTCCGATTGGAAGGGGGCGTGGGCGTCACTGCCAAAGAAAAACTTGCACCCGCACGCCTTGGCGTGGGCGTAAAAGGCGGTGACCGCCTCCCGCTCCGCGTCGTTGCCGAAACCGAAGGTAGCGGTGTTCAGCTCGATGCCCACACCCAATGCGGCGGCTTTTTGGAACAAAGCCGTCAACCGCTCACCCTGTAGCAGGCGAATGATCTCGCAGTGCACGTCGGGGTCGCCGCCGCTGACCTTTTGCCCCAGCAGATGAGCCAAACCCACTTTATGCCACGGCAGATCCCGCTGAAGCACCCACTCCAGCTTGCGTAAGAGCGCCTCCGCCTTACCCTCGGCGGTGGCGGCGTCGGCAGCGGAGATGGTGAAATCGGTGCAATGAAAATGGCTGATGGAGATGAGCAAAAAGTCCATCTGTTCCAGCCGTCGGGCGCTGACACCGATGGTGCCGTCCAGGGTCATATCCACCTCGGCGCCGAACAGAAAGCGGATGCCCTCGCGGGTGGGCAGGGGTAACTGTTTCGTGATGTGCGCCCAGTTCTGGGAGGTGTAGAAATCCGGTCCCCAGCCGCCGGTGGGCATAGGCACCGTCTCGTCCCAAAAATGATCGGTGAGCGCCACCGTGGACAACCCCTCGTCGGCGGCGTATTGCAAAATCCGCTGCGGCGTCTGCTCAGGTGCCTGAGAGCACATAGAGCCGAAGGAATGAATATGTAGATCGTGGTCGATTACGTAGCCCATAGTATCACCTCGTACGCCCAGTATAGCGGAATTTGCCAAAAAATGCAAGAGGGCGCCCTTGACACTCCACCGCGGGTGGAGTATACTGGATTCGACATCATCTCCCCATAAGGAGGCATCCCTATGAAACCGTACATCATCGGCATCGCCGGCGGCAGCGGCAGCGGCAAATCCACCTTTGCCAAGCGGCTGCAAAAAGCGTTCCCCGACCGGGTGTCGCTGATCTCCTGCGACAACTATTACCTGCCCCACGACGAGCTGTCGCTGGAGGAGCGGGCGCAGCTGAACTACGATGCCCCCGAGGCGCTGGAGTTTGACCTGATGGTGCGCCATCTGGAGGCGCTGAAAAACGGGCAGTCGGCGCTGTGCCCCGTGTACGATTTCACCCGCCACACCCGCAGCGATGCCTTCACCGAGATACTGCCCCGTCCCATCATCCTCATTGACGGTATTCTGATCTTTCACGACCCATCCCTGCGGGCGTGTATGGATCTGAAGATCTACGTGGAGACCGACGCGGACGAGCGCATCCTCCGCCGCGCGAGACGGGATATGCGGGATCGCGGACGCGACCTGGACAGCGTGATCCACCAGTATCTCGCCACCGTCAAGCCTATGCACAACACCTACGTGGAGCCCACCAAGGTGTATGCAGACATCATCCTCAACGGCGGCAAAAACGAGCAGGCGTTCGTGCTGGTCAAGACCCAGATCGCCCAGCTCCTCAGCCGGCAGGAGTGAGAATAGGAACACGAAAGAGCCTGTGGCACACGCCACAGGCTCTTTTTGCGGGGCGACGAGGACGTCGCCTCCGACAGTTTCTATTGGACGTTAGGAATTTTCCGTTTTTTCTTTACTTATCGTTCGAGGTTTGGTATAATGACTTGGTTAGCTTTCTTTGTAAAGTGAGGAACGAGAATGAACGAGAAGATAAAACAGGATTTTCTGGCCATATTGGCGGAGGAGCTGGTGCCCGCTATGGGCTGCACCGAGCCCATCGCCCTGGCCTATGCCGCCGCCCGCGGTCGTCAGGTGCTGGGGTGTGACCCCGAGGGTATCCTGGCGCTGTGCAGCGGCAACATCATCAAAAACGTGCGGTGCGTCCGCATCCCCAACTCCGGCGGTATGACCGGCATTGCGGCCGCCTGCGCCCTGGGCGCTCTGGCGGGCGACGCCGACCGCAGCATGGAGGTGCTGGAGGGGGTCACCCCCGAGGGCGTGACCGCCCCCGCCGCCTTTTTGAAAAAAGGCACCTGCTCGGTGGAGTTTCTGGACTCCCCCATTCCCCTGCACTTCATCATCGAGCTGTTCGCCGGTGTGGATCGGGTGGAGGTGGAGGTGCGCCACAGCCACCGCAACATCGTCCGCATCCAGAAGAACGAGGAGATCGTCTTCGAGGTGGAGGACAAGGTGGACGTCACCGAACGGGCCGACCGCTCTGCCCTGAGCATTGAGAATATCTACGACTTTGCCAACGAGGTGGAATTGGACCTCATCCGCCCCTACACCGACAAGCAGATCGCCTGCAATATGGCCATCGCACAGCGGGGTATGCAGGGGGACTACGGCATCGGCATCGGTCGCGCGCTGCTGGATACCTATTCCCACAGCGTGTATACCAAGCTGCGCGCCTATGCCGCCGCCGCATCCGAGGCGCGGATGGACGGCTGCGATATGCCGGTGATCATCACCTCCGGCAGCGGCAACCAGGGTATCACCTCCACCGTGCCGGTGATCGTGTACGCCCGCGAAAAGCAGATCCCCGAGGACCGTATGATGCGGGCGCTGGTATTCTCCAGTCTGATGACCGTGTATCAAAAGGAATACATCGGCAAGCTGTCCGCCTTCTGCGGCGCCATCTCCGCCGCCACCGCCGCCGGCGCCGCCATCACCTATCTGGTGGGGGGCACCCTCACCCAGATCAAAGATACGGTGGACAACACTCTGGCGGACATCCCCGGCGTCATCTGCGACGGCGCCAAGGCGTCCTGCGCCGCCAAGATCTCGTCCGCGCTGGATGCGGCGCTGTTCGCCCACGCGCTGGCGATGAACGGCAAAGCCTATTCCCAGGGCACCGGCATCCTGCGGGAGGACACCGGCGACACCATCCGTGACGTGGGTCACATCGGTCGCGTGGGTATGCAGCCCACCGACCAGGAAATTGTGAAACTGATGATATAATCCCGTGAACAGAGCCGTACGATATACTGTACGGCTCTTTTTTACGGTCTTTTTTCGGATTTTTCTGGTAATTTGTCGCTTTTTGTGTTATAATGGCTTATAATCGGTAACCACCAATGAAAGGAGGATGCTATATGGCGTATCAAAAGCCCAGTTTATTCCACTACCGTGTGGCACAGGGTATCAGCAACGTGGTAGCCACCTGCCTGTTCCGCCGCCGCATCCTCCGCAACGAGATCAAAGACGCACAGGGTCCCTACGTGGTGATCGCCAACCATCAGGCGGCACTGGACTTCGTCAACCTCATCGGCGCCACCCGCCGCCCCATGTCCTTCGTCATCAGCAAGTCCTTCTTCAGCACCCTGCCGGTCCGCGGCTGGATGGAGAAGATGGGGGTCATCCCCAAGCAGCAATTCAAGACCGCCGTCAGCGATATGAAAAAGATGCGGGCGGTGATCGACGCGGGTCAGCCGCTGGTGATCTATCCCGCGGGTCTGATGTGCGAGGACGGTCTGTCCACCCCCATTCCCGCCGCCACCTACCGCTTTCTGCAGTGGCTGGGCGCGGACGTATACGTAGCCCGCACCGTCGGCTCCTATTTCGTGATGCCCAAGTGGAAGGGTGGCATCCACCCCGGGCGCACCACCATCGACATCTACCGCCTGTTCAGCAAGGAGCAGTTGGCGGATATGACCGAGCAGGAGGTTAAGGAAAAGACCGACGAGGCGCTGCTGTACGACGCCTATCGCGAGCAGGAGCAGGACCCCGTCAAATATCAGGGCGCCCGCTGCATCGAGGGGCTGGAGAACGTGCTGTACCTGTGCCCCCACTGCGGGCGGGAGTTCGCCACCGTCACCGAGGGCGACGTCATCCGCTGCACCGCCTGCGGCTATGAGCAGGTGGGGGACGCCTACGGATTTCTACATAACCGCAAGGGACTGGGTCGGGAACTCCGCTACGTATCCGACTGGAGCCGCCACATCTACGAGCGCCTGCGGAAGCGAGTGCTGGAGGGCGCCGAGCAGGGGCTGTCCTCTCCCGTGGCCATCCAAATGGTGGACCAGACGAAAAACAAATTCGTCCCCGTGGGTGACGGCGTGCTGACGCTGGATCGGGAGCACTTCACCATCGCCGGCACCGTCAAGGGAGAGCCCGTCGACCTGTCCGTCTCCATCGCCAACACCCCCACCCTGCCCTTCTCCCCCGGCAAGCACCTGGAGGTGCAAAGCGGCGGCGACATCTACCGCTGTGTGCCCCAAGAGAAGCGGCTGGTAATGAAATTCATCAACCTGCTCAAGGTATTCTACGAACTGAAAAACGCACCCGCCACGGTGTGATGAAAAAGGCCTCTCACGAGGTCTTTTTCTTTTTCTTGACGGGGTGTGGGATTGTGGTATAATAAATGTATTCTATATATTGAGAGGTACATACCGATGACTGTAAAAGATATATTTGATTATCTGTGCACCCGCGCCCCCTTGGACACCGCCGAGGCGTGGGATAACCCCGGTCTGCTGGTGGGCGACCCCCACAAGCAGGTCAGCCGCGTGCTGGTGGCGCTGGACGCCACCGACGGCGCTCTGGCCACCGCCCGGGCGGTGGGCGCCGACCTGCTGGTCACCCACCACCCCGTCATCTTCGCCCCTCTGAAGCGGCTGACCGCCGACAGCATCCCCTACCGTCTGGCGACGCTGGGCATCGGCGTAGTGTCCGCCCACACCAACCTGGACAAGGCCGCAGGCGGTGTCAACGACACCCTGGCCGCCCGCCTGGGGCTTCAGGACGTGACGGTGGCGGCGGACGAATTCACCCGCATCGGCACCCTGCCTGCCGAGATGTCTGCCCGCGACTTTGCCGCCCACGTGGCGGAGGTGCTGGAGACCCCCGTGCGGTACGCCGGCGACCGTCCCGTGCGCACCGTGGCGGTGTGCGGCGGCAGCGGCGGCAATTTCATCGGCGGCTGTGTGGGGCAGGCGGACGCCTACGTCACCGGCGAGGTCAAGCACCACGAGTGGCTGGCCGCCGCCGAGAGCATCAACGTCATTGACGCGGGTCACTACGCCACCGAGATACCGGTGGTGGACACGGTGGCCGCGTGGCTTTCGGAGCAGTACCCCGACCTGGCTGTCACCGTCTATCGGGACGGCGACCCCTACAGCGTCGTAAAATAATCCGCGCAAACGGTAAGAAAGTGAGGTGAATTGGCTATGGCACTGGACGGCGCATTGTTGTCCTGCCTGCGGCAGGAAATATGGGACGCCCTCCCCGACGCCCGCATTGATAAGATCCATCAGCCCGCGCGGGAGGACCTGCTCATCGCCCTACGCTTTAAGGGCGGCAACCGCAAGTTGTATCTGTCCGCCGGCGCCAATTCCCCCCGCATCCATTTTATCGAGGAGGCGCCGGAGAATCCCCCGCAGCCCCCTATGTTTTGTATGCTGCTGCGCAAGCGGCTCACCGGCGGACGGCTGATTGCCATCCGTCAGGAGGGTCTGGAGCGAGCGCTATATCTGGACTTTGACTGCATCAACGAGCTGGGCGACCCCGTCCGCCTGACCCTGGCGGTGGAGATCATGGGGCGCCACAGCAACATCATCCTCATCGGCGAGGACGGGCGTATCATCGACGCTATCAAGCGGGTGGACCCCGCCATGTCCTCGGTGCGCCCCATCCTGCCGGGACTGCCCTATGAGGTACCCCCTGCCCCGACGGGGCGGTACGACCTGACCGTCCACACCCCCGACGCCATCACCGCCGCCCTGCGGGACGGCAGGGACGGACCCCTATCCAAGGCGTTGCAGAGCGTGGTGACCGGTCTGTCCCCCCTCTCCTGCCGCGAGATCGCCTACCGCGCCACGGCAGGGCAGGACACCCCCGTGGGTGCTATGACCCCACGGGAATGGGAAAAACTCACCGACTGTCTGACCCGCACCTGCGACGCCATCCTGACGGGTGAGCGCCGCGTCCCCTATCTGGTGACACGGTCGGACGGCACCCCGCTGGAATTCAGCTTTCAGCCCATCATCCAGTACGGGCTGGAGGCGGTGGGACGGGAGATGGACACCTTCTCCCACCTACTGGAGAGCTTCTATGCCAAGCGGGCGGCCGCCGAACGGATGCGGGTCAAGGGACACGACCTGCTGCGGGTGCTGACCAGCGCCACCGAGCGGGTCACCCGTAAGCTAAACGTACAGCGGCAGGAGCTGGCCGCCGCCGAAAACCGCGAGACCCTACGGCTGTACGGCGATCTCATCAACGCCAATATGCACCTCATCCCCGCGGGGGCGGCAACCGCCGAATTGATCAACTACTACGACGAAAACTGCGCCCCCATCACGGTACCGCTGGACCCTGCGCTGTCCGCCGCCGCCAACGCGCAGAAGTATTATAAGGATTATCGCCGCGCCCAGACCGCCCAGCGGATGCTCACCCAGCGCATCGCGGCGGGTCAGCAGGAGCAGGTGTATCTGGAGTCGGTATTCGACGCCCTGTCCCGCGCCACCACCACCCGCGAACTGGAGGAATTGCGCACCGAATTGGAGACGGAGGGCTATCTCCGCCGCCAGCGGGGCAAGCAAAAGCCGCCCCCCGCCATGAAGCCCCTCACCTTCCGTTCCGACGACGGCTTCACCATCTACGTGGGGCGGAACAATCTGGAGAACGACCGCCTGACCCTGCGCACCGCCAAGGGCAGTGATTATTGGCTGCACACCAAGAACATCCCCGGCAGCCACGTCATCGTGGTGTGCGAGGGGGTCACACCCCCCGACCGCACCCTGGAGCAGGCTGCCGTATTGGCCGCCACCCACTCCAAGGCGGCGGATAGCGTGCAGGTGCCGGTGGACTACGCCCTGGCGAAGTTTGTGAAAAAACCATCCGGCGCCAAGCCGGGTATGGTGATCTACACCGACAACCGCACTGCCTACGTCAACCCCGACCCCGCCCTGTGCGAACGGTTAAAAGTGGAATAAAAAAAGACCGATGGACGCTGTCCATCGGTCTTTTTTCTTACATATTCTCCAGCACCCATTCGGCGCAGCGGATGCCGTCCACCGCCGCCGACAGAATGCCGCCGGCATAGCCGGCCCCCTCGCCGCAGGGGTACACCCCCGCCACCGCCGACTGACCGCTGTGGTCGCGGAGAAGACGGACAGGTGAGGAGGAACGGCTCTCCACGCCGGTGAGCACCGCATCGTGGCGGTCAAAGCCGCTGATCTGCCGCCCGAACAGCGGCAGGGCGCTCTTCAGCGACCCCGCCACAAAGGCGGGCAGGCACTCCCGCAGGTCGCACCAGGTCACCCCGGGCTGATAGGAGGGGGTCACCTCCCCCGCCGCCACCGAAGCACGGTCGGCGAGAAAATCCCCCACCAGCTGGGCGGGCGCCTTATACCCGCCACCGCCCAGGACGTAGGCGGCGCGCTCCATCCTGCGCTGGAATTCAAACCCCGCCAGGGGGTGCTCCGACCCGAAATCCGACGGCTCCACCCCCACCAGCAGGGCGCTGTTGGAATTGTCCGCGTCGCGGGCGAAATGGCTCATTCCGTTGACCGCCACCATCTCCTGCTCGGAGGCGGCGGCCACCACCGTACCGCCGGGGCACATACAGAAGGTGTACACACCTCTGCCCCCATCGGGACGGCAGGAAAGCTTATAGTCCGCGGCGCCCAGGGCAGGGTGTCCCGCCGCCGCACCGTACTGACTCTTATCAATCATCTCACGGGGATGCTCCACACGGACACCCACCGCAAAGGGCTTCTGCTCCATAGGCAGACCGCGGCGATACAGCATCTCGGCGGTATCGCGGGCGGAATGACCGATGGCGAGGATCACCTGACGGCAGGGGATCTCCCGCTCCCCGTCGGGGGTGGACACCACCAGAGCGGTGAGCGCACCGCCCTCGATCACCAGATCGGTCACCCGATGGTGGAAATATACCTGTCCGCCCAGACGGAGTATCTCATTCCGCAGTCCGCGGACGGTATCCTGCAGCTTATCCGTGCCGATGTGGGGCTTGGCCTGCCACAGAATCTCCTGCGGCGCACCCGCCGCCACAAACTGCTCCAGCACCCGCCGACAGCGGGGATCCTTGATGCCGGAGTTTAGCTTACCGTCCGAAAAGGTGCCGGCACCGCCCTCGCCGAACTGTACGTTGTTGGCGGTATCCAGCACACCGGTGCGGTGAAAAGCATCCACCGCCGCCCGACGGCTGTCCACGTCGCCGCCACGCTCCAGCAGGATGGGGCGCACCCCCGCCTGCGCCAGCGTCAGGGCGGCGAACAGACCCGCCGGACCGCTGCCCACCACCACAGGGGGCAGGTCGGGCTGTGCGGCAGGGGCAGGCACCACGTAGGGGGTGTCGGTCACCCGCGTCACGTTACCCTTTGCGCGGCGCAGAATCTTATCCTCATTGTCCACCGTCACATCCAGGGTGGCGGTGAAATGCACGTTTTCTTTCTTACGGGCGTCCACCGACCGCCGCCGCAGACGGCAGGAGCGAACGGGCACACCCAATAGGTCAGCGGCACGCCGCATCAGATCCTTCTCCGTATAGGACAGGGGCAATTTCACACCCGTTATCCGCAGCATACCGCTCACCTCCTTACAATTTTTCGGCGATATTCATAGCCGCCACGTAGGCGGAGGACCAGGCAAACTGCAGATTGTAGCCGCCGCAGTCGCCGTCCACGTCCAGCACCTCGCCCACAGCGTACACGCCGGGCAGGCGCCGTATCTCAAGGGCATCCGTCACCTCGGTCACGTCGATGCCGCCGGCGGTGACCTGCGCCCCGCCGAAGCCCTGGGTGCCGGTGACGTTCAGGCACCAGTCCTTCAGGGTAGCCGCCACGCGGGCGGCCTCCTCGTCGGTGAGGGTGTCCGCCGAGCGGGTCAGGGGCAGCACACCCGCCACCCGCAGTATCGTCTGACCCACCCGCTTATTCACAAGGCCGGTGAGTAGGTCTTCCATGGTCCGTCCCGCCAGCTGTCGCCGCTGACGGATGCGGTCGGCGAGCGCCGACTCCTCCCACTCGGGGAGCAGATCCAGATGGGCGGTCATCCCGCCCTTTTTCTGCCGCTCCCAGTCACCCACGGGACGGGATACCTGCATCACCGCCGGACCGGACAATCCGTAGTCGGTGAACAGCACCTCGCCCGTGTTGCGGTTTATCTCCTTGCCGTTCAGGCACAGCCGCAGGGTGGCATCCACGCGGATGCCCTTCACCGACCGCACGTAGTCGGTGTCGGTGCGCACCTGCACGATGGAGGGGAACAGCGGCGTCTTGGCGCACCCCAGATCGGTGAGCAGACGGTAGCCGTCAGCACCGCCGCCCAGAGCGGGTGCCGCCGCACCGCCCACCGCCACCAGCACGTAGGGGGCGGCGTAGGTTTCCTCCCCCACACATACGGTCCAGCCGCCGCCCTTTTTCTTCAGGGCGGTGACCTTTTTATCGCACAGCACCGTCACCCCGCGGGCGTCGGCGGTGAGCCGCAGGGCATCCAGCACCGCACCCGCCTGCAAAGAGGCGGGGTATACCTTGCCGCCCTCCCGGGCGACACAGTCCACGCCGATGGCGGTGAAGAAATCCATTGTTTGCGGGATTGTAAGCGCTTTCAACACCTTATCTGCCAAGGCGGGTGCGCCGTGGTAATCGGCGGCGGTGGCATTCACGTTGGTGAGATTGCAGGTGCCGTTGCCGGTGGCCATCAGCTTTTTACCCACCCGCGGGTTTTTCTCCAGTATCAGCACGCGGCTATGGGGCTTTTTCTCTGTCAGAAAGACCGACGCCGCCAAACCCGCGGCACCGCCGCCGATGATAATCAAATCGTAGGTCATTGCGTTTATCCTCTTCTTGCCAGCATTTTGAGCGCTTCCTTCACCAGCACCTCCACCGACTGAGCGCTGTCCAGCTTGCCCACGGCGGCGGACGCCTCCGAGGCGGTAAAGCCCAGCACGGTCAGCGCATCCACCGCCTGGGAGGCGTTGGAGGAGGCGGAGACGGTCACGGCGGCGGGCAGATCCACGCCGTCCATAGCAGCGGAGGCGGTCAGACCCGCCCCCACCTTATCCTTCAATTCCAGCACGATGCGTTGAGCCAGTTTGGGTCCCACACCGGCAGCCTTGGTCAGCGCCTTATAATCCCCCGACACCACCGCCAGAGCCACCCGCTCGGGGGTCAGCTCGGACAGGATGGACAGACCCACCTTGGGTCCCACGCCGGAGATACCGGTCAACAGCTTAAAGCTGTTTAGCTCCTGCTGGTCGGCAAAGCCGAACAGCTCCATGGCGTCCTCACGGACGTTCATCACGGTATACAGCATCGCCTCGGAGCCGATGGGGGGCAGCTGGCGGGCGGTGTTCATGGTAATCTGCAGACGGAAACCCACGCCGCCGCAACACACCACCGCCATCTTAGGCTCCAGGTGGATGAGTTCTCCCTTAACACTATACAGCATTATCGTTCACCTCTCAAAAGTGCTTGTTTAACGGCGGTGCCGCCGTACTGAGCGTGGCAGATGGCGATGGCCAGCGCGTCGGCGGTATCGTCCGGTTTCGGCACCGCCTTGAGCCGCAGCAGGCGCATGGTCATCTCCATCACCTGGGGCTTCTGCGCCTGTCCGAAGCCGGTGACCGCCGATTTCACCTGCAGGGGGGTGTACTCAAACACCGGTGCCCCGCACTTCTGCAATGCCAGCATGGTCACGCCGCGCGCCTGCGCCACGTCGATGGCGGTCTTGGCGTTGGTCTGAAAATACAGCTTCTCCACCGCAACCGCGTCGGGGGTGTGGCGGCTGAGCAGGGCAGTCAGCTCATCGTAGATGATCTCCAGCCGCCGATTAAAGGGCATACCCGCCGGTGTGGTGATGGCACCAAAGTCCACCGGTATGAACTTGCCCCGTTCGTAACGGATCACACCCCAACCGATGATGGCATAGCCGGGGTCAATTCCCAATATCAACATCGTTATCGTTCTCCCATTTCGTACTCAGAGGGCATCTCCACGTCATAATTGACCCCATAGCCGACGGTGGTGTCGTCGGTCATCCGCCGTGCCACCACCGTAAACCGCGCGCCGTCAAAGCCGTATTCGCCGTCGGCGTCGGTGGTCAAAAACAGCAGGGTATCATCGGCGGTCAGCGGGCTGTCCACGGTGAACAGCGAGTGCTGCTGCAGGGCGGACAGATACGTAAGGTATTCCTCGTCGGTCTGAAAATCCTCCGCAGGCAGAGAAAAGCCGTCGGCTTCATCATCGTCGGTGACGGTCACCGCCACCACCTGCCACCGCCCCGTTGTATAGAGGGTGTCCATCTCCATCACCGCGTGCTCCCGCAGATAGGCGATGCGGCGGTAATTGAGCAGGTGGGAGAACATCTGACCGTCCTCGGCGTTGCGCCCGTGGATGACGTAAAACCGCGCAGACTCCACCCGTTCAAAATAGGGCTGTCCGTACAGAGAATACTCGCCCAAAAAGCTGTGATTGCGGTAAAACCCGTCCGTGTAATTCATCACGGGATAGTCCACGTCGCTGTCGGGGATGTGCAGCCAGCCGCCCACGTCCTCATTCATATCGTACAGACCGCGGAAGGTGGTCATCATCCCCTCGGGGTATTGCGAGGGGGCGGTGGCGCCCTCCGTTAGGTCGGTGGATTCGTAGTAAATGTCGCCCAGTGAATCCTGCAGCTCGCGGTTGCGGACAGGACCGTTCAGAATGCGGTAGCCCATCCACCCGCCGGTGACCAGCAGGGCGATGGCGCTCAGCCACGCCACCGTCTTCATCGTTATGCGCAGGGGGGTGTCCCCACGCCAGGGCAACAGCTTGGTCAGCAGATGGGGCTGTCCGCTCCCTTGGGTGCGGGGAATGGTGCGCCCGCCGGTATGACGGTGGCTCTCGCCCCCTGCCATCACCGCGGGATAATAGCACAGATAGCGCCACAGGAGCCACAGCACTCCGTCCGCCGCCTGACGGCGGATGGCGGCACGGTCGCCCTCCAGGTGGAGCGGCTCCACCCAGGTGCGCTTGCTATCCGCCAGCGCCACAAACACGGTGCCCACGGGACAATCCTCGGCGGCGACGGGTCCGGCCTCGCCGGTGACCGCAGCGCCGATGGCGGACCGTGCCGTCCTACGCACGCCGCGGGCCATCTGCCCCGCCGTATCGGCGCTGACCGCCCCCACGGCGGACAGAGTGTCCGCCGACACAGACAGCAGTGCCTGCTTACAGTCGTTGGAATAGCTGACCACGCCGGTGCCGAATACGCGGGAGGCGCCCGGTACGTCGGTCAGGGCGGCGGCGATCAAGCCGCCGGTACAGCTCTCGGCGGTGGCCACGGTCAGCCCGTGGTCGGTCAGCAGACCCACCACACGGGCGGCCAGGCTCTCGCCGCGGTCGGTGTAGGCATAGCCGGTCAGACGCAGGTTGATCTCCTCCACCAGGGCGTCGTCATCCGCCACGGCGACGGTGCCGTGACCGCCGCAAAAAGACAGAGTGACCGCCTCCGACCCCTCCTGCAACAGGTCGGCCAGCCGATGGCGCAGGTGCTCCTCGGCCAATCCGAACGTGCGGATCTCTCGGGTCATAGCGGTCACTCCTTTCATTCTCGTTTATACCTGCAGGGTGCGGACACCCTCCAGAGCCTCGGCCACCAGCGCGTCCACGTCCAGCACCGCCTCGGCCTCCTCCACCTTACGCAATTTCGGCTTGGTGCAGGGGTGGCGGGGGGTGAACACGGTGCAGCAGTCCTCATAGGGCTGGATGGACAGGTCAAAGGTGTCGATCTTGCGGGAGATCACCACAATCTCCTCCTTATCCATACCGATCAGAGGACGGAACACCGGCATGGTCGCCAGGGTATCCACCACCGCCATGGCGGGGGTGGTCTGGCTGGCCACCTGACCCAGGCTCTCACCGGTGATGATAGCGCCGCAGTCAGCGTCGCGGGCCACCCGCTGGGACAGCCGCATCATAAAGCGGCGCATAATGAGGGTGAAAAACTCCTCGGGACAGTTCTTCTGGATCTCCTCCTGGATGTGGGTGAAGGGGACGATGTGCAGCGTCATATGCCCCGCATAGCGTCCCACCCGCTCCATCAGCGAGATCACCTTCTGCTCCGCCCGCTCACTGGTGTAGGGGGGCGAGGCGAAGTGGATACCGGTCAGCTGGATACCCCGCTTGGCCATCATATAGGCCGCCACGGGGGAATCAATGCCGCCGGACATCATAATGGCGGCCTTTCCGCCGGTGCCCACCGGCATCCCGCCGGCACCCGGCACCTGACGGGCGTGGATGTAGGCACCGAAATCCCGAATCTCCACCATAATCAGCAGGTCGGGGTTGTGCACGTCCACCTTCAGATGGTGATAGTGGGACAGCACGTAGCCGCCCACCTCGCGGCTGATCTCGGGGGAGGTGTAGGGGAACGCCTTATCCGCCCGTTTGGCCTCCACCTTAAAGGTCTTGGCGGTGGCCAGCTGATCCCCCAGATACGCCACGGCGGCCTGACGGATGGCATCCATATCCTTCTCGGTCACGCGGGCGCGGGAGAAGGCGGCGATGCCAAACACGCGGGACACCGCGTCAGCGGCGCCCTCCATATCCACGTAGTCGTTCTTCGGCTCGATGAAGATGGTGGACTGGGCACGGCGGATGAGGAAATCCCCGTGCCGCCGCAGACGATAGCGCAGGTTGCTCATCAGCGCCTCCTCAAAGGTGCGGCGGTTGAGTCCCTTCAGCGCCAGTTCTCCGTTTTTAATCAGCAGTATTTCGCTGGGGCGGTATTCTTGCATAGTCGTTTCTTCCTTATTCTTGGATTTCGGAGGGCTCGGTCTCCGTCCCCTCGGAGGGTTCGGTTTCCGTAGGCTCGGTCTCGGAGGGCTCGGTCTCGGAGGGCTCCGTTTCGGCGGTGGTGGTGGTCGTAGTCGTCGTTGTGGTCGTAGTCGTGGTCGCCGCCGTAGTCGTGGTGGTGGTCGTGGTGGTGGTCTCCTCGGTGGAGGAGGTCACCGTATCACCGGTGCTCTCGGTGGCAAAGGGGTCGTTGGTGGTCAGGGTGGTGGTCGTGGTGTCCACCTCGTCCTTACCACGGTAGAAGTCGGGGGGTGTCAGACCCTGGTTGCCGTACCACCGATAGGGCATCAGCACGTCGTCGTTGGGACCGATCTTTTCGGCGTCGTAGGGCTGCTCACCGGGACGAACGCGGCGGGCGGCCACCACCACCTGACCGTTGCTCAGAGCGCCGTTCATCTTGCCCAGGTCGGTGACCAGCAGCAGGATGGAGTCGGTGTCCACAATGTCGGTGGGGTAATCGAACAGCGAGCGATCACGGAGCTGCTGCACGTAATCGAAGAAGGTGTCGGTGGTGATAAAGCGGTTCTGCAGCGGGATGGTGCGCTGGGCAAGGGTCTCATCCTTATCCAGCAGCAGCACGGCGAATACGTAATAGTCGTTCTGCTCGTACAGGGTGCTGAGGGTCAGCTGATACGCCTGGCGGGCGTACGCCTCGTTGCTCACCATATGGTTCAGACCGGACAACATCTGACCGTTGCCCAGGGTGTTGCCGTACAGGATCAGCGAGCGGTTGGTGTCTCCGTTGCTGATGCGGCACTTGGCGTCAAAGAACAGGGTGCCGTTGCGGTTAAACCGCTTGTGGAAATCCGCCGTCTTATAGGTGGTGTTATCGTCGGTCTGTACCACGGGATAATCCATATCCAAGAAGTCGTCCTCGCCGGTGGCGTGGAAGGACAAGAAGCCCTTGACGTCGTTGTTGGTGCGGTACAATTTCTTAAAGGATGCCAGCATCCCCTCGGGGTATTGGTCGGTGTCCGACACCACGGCGGTATTATCCGGATCAAACCAGGCCGCCAGCTTATCGTTGTATTGACGGTTATGGACGGGCAGCACCACCATCTGCACCAGCAGCACGGCGATGGCCGCCAGCACCGCCACGGTGGACAGCAAAATGCCGCCCTTAATCAAACGAATGGAGCCGCTGTCGCCGCGACGGGGGAAGGTGGCGGCCGTCATCTGCCACAATACGGCAAAGGGATTCTTACGGTCGGCGGGAGGGGGCGGCAATTCCTCGTCCTCTTCCTCCGGCTCCTCCGCCAACATCAGAAAAGCGCGATGATCCTTCGCCTGTTGCTGCTCGACCTCCTCCACCTCTTCGGGGGTGATGAGCATATCCGCCAGATTACCGGAGGCAGCGGTGGGATCATAGCCCTCCCCCACCACCGGCGGAGAATAGATGTCCATACGCACCAGATTGGGGTGCCCACTGTCAATGAGCACCTCCTCCACCTCCTCCACGCGGGGGCGGCTCTGCATCTGCTCCAGCAGCCGCATCAGCTCCTGGATCTCCTCTTCATTTAAATTATCAAATCGTTTATCAGCCATAGCGATGATCCTTTCCGCGGTGTTTACCGCCGCGCTATTTTCTCCATTGCCTCCAGCACGCCGTCCGTAAAGCGGTCCACGTCCTCGTCCGTGGTATCCCGACAGAAGCTGACCCGCAGGGCGCTGTCGATCTCCTCGGCAGGCAGACCTATGGCGGTCAGCACCGGACTCTTGGCTCCCTTGGAGCAGGCGGAGCCGCTGGACACGTATATTTCCTTCTGCGCTAAGAAGTGCAGCAACGTTTCACTCTTATACCCCGGCACCGACAGGTGGACGATGTAGGGAACGCTGACAGCAGGGATGTGAAACCGCAGGCGGGGGTTGTCCCCCAAGTGGTCCAGCAGCCGCTGGCGCAAGGCAGCGTAGCGGGACATCTGCAGGTGGGCGGGAGGTATCTCCCCCACGGCGGCGCCGAACGCCGCAATCAGCGGTGCAGCCTCGGTGCCCGGGCGAATGCCGCCCTCCTGCTTACCCCCGTAGGTGCGGGGAACCAGCCGCGCGCCCTTGCGCAGGTACAGGGCGCCCACACCCTTGGGTCCGTGTATCTTGTGGGCGCTGACCGTCATGCTGTCCAAACCCCAGCGCTCGGCATACAGGGGCAGCTTCCCCGCCGCCTGCACCGCATCGCAGTGGACGTGGGCACGGGGGCATATCCGCCGAATACCCGCCACCGCCTCCTCAAGGGGAAAGCGGGCGCCGGTTTCGTTATTCACCAGCATCACCGCCACCAGCACGGTGTCGGGACGGCAGGCGTTCACAATGGTGGGGGCGTCGATGCAACCCCGCTGATCGGGAACCAGGCGGGTGACCTCGTACCCCTGCCGTTCCAACTGATCGATGGCGGCGGACACAGAAGCGTGCTCCACCGCGGTGGTGACGATGTGTTTTCCGTCGTGGGGATGGGCCGCCACCGCGCCGAAAATCGCCAGGTTGTTGGCCTCGGTGCCACCGGAGGTGAAGATCACCTGCTCCGGCCGGGCGCCCATCAGGTCGGCCACCGCCTTACGGGCGGCGGTCACCTCCTGCTCCGCGCGGAAGCCGAGGGTGTGGAGGGAGCTGGGATTGCCGAACTGCTCGGTCATTAACTTGTAGGCGGCATCCGCCGCGGCGGTGCACACCCGCGTGGTGGCACTGTTATCCAAGTAGGTGATCGACACACAGACCCCTCCAATCTAATCATAATTATACATAATAGATTATACTATATAACACTTTATAATGCAACCCTTTTTCTCTCGCTTCCAACCTTTTCCGCACATAAGAAAAAGCACCCTTTCGGGTGCTTTTTTCAGCGGCGGGAGCAAGCCTCCGCCCTACTCGTTATTTCCGACTGTCCAGAAAGTCCTGCAGGATGATGGTGGCGGCCACGGTATCCACCACCTGCTTGCGCTTTTTGCCGCGGACATCGGTCTGATTGAGGTAGCCGATGGCGGAGACGGTGGTCATCCGCTCGTCCCACAGCTTCACCGGCAGACCGGTCAGCTCCGCCAGCTTATCGGCGATGTCCTCCGCCCGACGGGCACTGTCGCCGCGGGTGCCGTCCATATTCTTGGGGTGACCCACCACGATCATCTCCGCGCGCTGCTCGCGGGCGATGTCGGCGATCTTCGGCAGCAGGCGCTCGTCCACATATTCGGTGATGGTGCCCACAGGGGACGCCAGCCGCTCACCCACGTCGCTGACCGCGATGCCGGTGCGGGCGTGCCCTAAATCCACAGCCATTATTTTCATTGAGTTACCTCTTCTTTCTTCTTCCGTTTGGGCAGAGAGAGAACGCTACCGATGAACACACCTACATATCCCGCAAACAGCAGCCATCCACCCTCACCCATAAATTTTACTATATGGATGAAATAGGTGTCTATCAAGCCGATCTTGCTGAATACCAAATACTGGGGGATCGCCGGTGTTAAAGCCGTAAAAAGCCATATCACAAGGATGACCGTATACACCGACATCGAAAGAATGGGCATCACTTTTCCATCCATGCCGTTGAGATTGCGCACCAACAACAGGACGGGAAATATCAGGAACAACATCCAGATCAGCGCAGGGTAAAACTGATTGGCTAATACAAAGAGCACTCCATTATCATCCTGTGCAAAGGACAGATCCATCAAAACACGGACCAATGACCACACGAAATAGATCGCACAGGAAATCATCCCCGCCAGCAGCAGTATATTCTTCGCCTTTTTCACAGGGCTTCACCCCTTTCGTCTCCCCCTATCATACCATACCCTACCGCAAAATGCAAACGGGGTTTTCTTTGCAATTTCCCCCTACAAAACTGTCACTTTTTCGTAAAAAAAGAGGATTTTAGCCGCAACAGGCAAAAAATTCTGCATTTCTGCTAATAAATTCTTGCAAATCCATAATTTTCTGCTATAATGAAACCATCGTTTATTTTATATAAAGGAGTGTATGTATATGTCTTACGTTACCCGTGTGCTGGACGAGCTGAAAATCCGCTATAAGGATCAGCCCGAATTCCTGCAGACCGCCGAAGAGGTGCTGGAGAGCCTGCGCCCCGTCATCAACCAGAACCCCAAGTATGAGGAAGCCTCCCTGCTGGAGCGTCTGGTGGAGCCTGAGCGCGTGGTCATCTTCCGCGTGCCGTGGATCGACGACGCCGGCAAGATTCAGGTCAACCGCGGCTATCGTGTACAGTTTAACAGCGCCATCGGCCCCTATAAGGGCGGCCTGCGCTTCCATCCCTCTGTGAACCTGAGCATCATCAAGTTCCTGGGCTTTGAGCAGACCTTCAAGAACTCCCTGACCAGCCTGCCCATGGGCGGCGGCAAGGGTGGCTCCGACTTTGACCCCCGCGGCAAGTCGGATAACGAGATCATGCGCTTCTGCCAGTCCTTCATCACCGAGCTGTACCGCCACATCGGCCCCGACACCGACGTGCCCGCCGGCGATCTGGGCGTGGGTGCCCGCGAGATCGGCTATATGTTCGGTCAGTACAAGCGTCTGGTCAACCGCTATGAGGGCGTACTGACCGGCAAGGGTCTGTCCTACGGCGGCTCCCTGATCCGTCCCGAGGCCACCGGCTTCGGTGCCGTGTACTACACCGACGAGATGCTGAAATCCTTCGGCGATGAGATCAAGGGCAAGACCTTTGCCATCTCCGGCTTCGGTAACGTGGCCTGGGGTACTGCCATGAAGGTGGCAGAGCTGGGCGGTAAGGTGGTCACCATCTCCGGTCCCGACGGTTACGTCTACGACGAAGAGGGCGTGATCACCGAGGAGAAGCTGCAGTTTATGTTGGAGATGCGTTCCTCCGGCCGCGACAAGGTCAAGGATTACGCCGACAAGTTCGGTGTGCCCTACTACGAGGGTCAGAAGCCCTGGGGCGTCAAGGCCGACATCCTGATGCCCTGCGCCACCCAGAACGAGGTGGGTCTGGCCGAGGCGGAGCAGATCGTTGCCAACGGCATCAAGTACTACGTTGAGGTGTCCAATATGCCCACCACCAACGAGGCGGTGGCCTATCTGAAGAAGAACGGCGTCATCGTCGCCCCCTCCAAGGCGGTCAACGCCGGCGGCGTAGCCGTGTCCGGTCTGGAGATGAGCCAGAACTCCATGCGCTACAGCTGGACTGCTGAGGAAGTGGATGCCAAGCTCAAGCAGATCATGTACAACATCTACTGGAACTCCTATAAGGCCGCCGAGAAGTACGGCATGAAGGGCGATCTGGTGGCCGGTGCCAACATCGCCGGCTTTGAGAAGGTTGCCGAGGCCATGCTGGCCCAGGGCGCTGTTTGATGCCATAGGCATCAAACAACTGATTTCGCCAACGGCGAAATCATCATCACAGAACCCGCAGGGTTCTTCATCACGTTCCGCAAGGAACGCATCACTCTGCGCGAAGCGCAGAACATCACGTATAATGCAAAAACCGCTACCCTCACGGGTAGCGTTTTTTTGCGTGTTATCGTTTAATGCTGACGCCGGTCTTATAGGCGCTCTTGTACTTGCCGTTAACGGCGTATACGGTATAGCGCACGTTGGCGCCTCTTTTCACGGATTTATCCGTAAAAGAGGTGGATTTGGTCTCCTTATACGCCGTATATGCCGTCCATTTTCCGTTTTTATATACACTCTTATATACCTTGTAATAGGTGGCGCCGCCCACCTTTTTCCAGGTGGCTTTTACTCCCTGTGTAGCCTTGGTCAGCTTCACATTAGGCTGATCCAGATGCATAATGGTCTGAACGACGCTGTCCCCGCTGAAGCACTCGTCTTTATAGCCCGAAACGTAATACCGTACCTTTTGTCCGCTGGTGGGTCTCGTATCCGTGTATGTGTTGCCGCGGATACCTCTCATATCATCCCGACTGTACTCAGGACCCCATTTCCCGTCTTTATATACGCTTCTGCTCACCGTGTACGTTGCCGCCTTGGTGGACGTCCAGGTGACCTTGATACCCTTTGCGCTATTGGTCACCGTTACCTTCGGCGGGGCAAGAAAGGTGATGATATAACGGCCATAAGCACTCTTGTAGTCGCCCTTATGGGCATACACGTGATACTGGACCTTTATTCCGTCCTTCGCCTTGGTATCGGTATACGTCAGTTCCTTGGTGGTCTTGTACAGCGTAGGGCTGCTCCAACCACTGCTTTTGCTATACGTACGGCGATAGACCGTGTAATACGAAGCACCGACCACCGCATTCCAACTGATCTTGACACCTTCGGCTACGTTATACGCCATCACCTTCGGCTTGGTCAAATAGAGAGTAGCTAGGGTGTCCTTGGCGATCCGTTCATCGTCCTTGTACGCGTACACCACATATTTGGCCTGAGCACCCGGCTTGATATGGCCGTCCACGGCATATAACTCGTTGGTGCTGCGGTACAGAGAATAATCCGACCATTCCCCGTCCTTACACACCTTGCGATATACCTTATAAGTAGTGGCTCCGGTTACGGGGGACCAAACGATTTTTGGCGTACCGGCGTCAGTCGTACTCATATAGGCGTGCAGTTCGGTGCCCGTAACGGTCAACGGGATCTCTAACAGAGCCCTGCCGTTACCGCCCCGCACGATGATGACGGTATTGCCGGCTTTAGCGGCGGTAATATGGCCTTCTTGATCGATCTTGGCAACAGAGGTGTCCTCACTTTCAAACTTAATGCCGGAATCCACGGGAATCTCCTCCACGGGGAACAGCATATTCACCAAGGAAATATCCAGATCGAACGTTTCACCCTCTGCCAGACGCATCTCTTCCGTCTCGATATTGGCAAACAACGGCACCACCTTGGTGCGGAAAGAGATGGTGAACGACACGCCCGTCTTAGCGGAGGAGTAGGTCAGTTTCTCCTGACGATCCCGTGAAGACACCAGCAGACACCAATAATAGGTATCCGCCGCCTTGAATGCACCGATGCCGATGGAACGGAATTTTTTGTTGTTTTGATCCAGTATGACCGCTTTATCCGTGGCGGAATCCATCCAAGCGGCTACAATCTCCTCGGCGTTGGCAGAATTGGACGCAATGCACTGGGCATATACACCTTTTCCGGAGAGAACGGTGGTATAATCGCTACAATCAGGGCGGAGTGCGCTGAACAGGACCGCGCATTCAGCCGCCCGCTGCATTGCCGCCTTTGTCAACACGCCGTCTAGCTTCAGTTGCGATTTTCCCGCCTTAGTACGGGCGGCATTGATCGCGACATAAGCCTGACGGGCTTTTTTGTAATGCGCCGTACCGACCAATTTGAAACTTGAAACGGGACCGAAATTCTCCTTCAGTTCCTTTTCACTGAGGGTGTCGACACTCTCAGCATACACGGACAGCGCGCCCAGCGGCAATACCGACAGGAGCAGCACCAGACACATGAATACCGTTGCGATTCGTTTCATTCAAAACGCCTCCTTATTTCTTACGCTTAATGAATATCACCGCGACCACGGACGCCACAGCAATTACCGCCGCGACACCACCCACGATCGGCCACACGTTTGTCTTTTTGGGCACCGGCACCGCCGTCACCGCCGTGGGGACGGTGGTGGAGGTGGTGGTCTCCAGGGTGGGAGCAGTGGTGGACTCGGTGGTGGACACCGTAGCCTCTGTCGTCGGCTCAGTGGTGGACTCGGTGGTGGGTTTTGTAGTGGGTTTGGTGGTAGGTTTGGTGGTGGGAGCGGCAAAATGCCACTGGGCATTGATAAAGTCTTCGTTGGTTTGGTTGATATCCATCTTGCTCTTCTGCTGCTCAGTGCCGTTATAATACACGTCCTTCAGCTTTGCGCAGCCGAAGAAGGCGTATCCCTGCACCGATGTAAGCGAATTGGTCAGCGTGACCTTTTTCAATGCGGTGCACTCAAAAAATGTATTCTGAGTCAACGTTTTTACACCTTTGCCAATGGTAACCGATTCCAGTTTACTGCAATAACCGAAGGCGTTTCCCCCTATCTCGGTCACACTGTCGGGAATGGTAATCTCAGTCAAACCGCGGCAAAATGCAAACGTGCCGCTGCCAATGGTTTTCAGTCCGCTGGGAAGCTTGACAGCTTGTAATCCGACGCAACCGTACAGCGCACCATCCGAGAGCTTGGTGACGGTATCGGGAATGGTCAACGTTGTATCGCTTTCGTTCATCAGATACAAAATGAGCGTCGTCTTCTTGGCATCGTAAAGCGAGCCATTCACGTCACAATACTTCTTATTTCCCTTTTCGACCGTTATGGCTCTCAAATTTTCGCAGGAGGAAAACGCATTCTTTCCAATATGCGTTACGCTTTTAGGGATAACGATACTTTTCAAGTTCAGACAGCTGGTAAACGCATAATCTCCGATACTCGTCAAAGAACTCGGTAACGTAACCTTGGTGATTTTGCAGTTTTCAAAAGCGTTGTCACCAATGGCGGTCACACCCTCCGGAATCACAAGAGAGGCAAACTTTTTCTCATAGCCGGTTTCCGAGGCAGACTTTCCGATAGCCACAACCGGATAACCGCCCAGCTGTGACGGCACCACCAATTCAGCGGTACTGGTGGTTAGTTTTGTGACCGTCGCTTTTCCATCGGTCACCGTATAGGTGAAATCACCCTCCGTATATTCCTTGCCGGCGCTCACCGCCAAGGGCAGGGATGCCATCAATATAACCAGACTTAATGCGATCATTGCAAACCGTTTCATTTTATTTTCCTCCTCTTTTTTGACGCAACAATGTCACGGTTAGCACCGTAACGGCGGACACCGCCGCGATCAGAGCCAATATCACCCACAGCTCCGGTCCACCCGTCCCCTCGTCCGCCGCCGTCGGTGCGGCGGTGGATGCCGTAACCGTTTCCGTGGCGGCGGCGGTGGTGCTCCCCGTAGACCGAGTGGCAGAAGCCGTCGTCTTCTCGGGAGCTGTATCCGCCGTCGACTGGATGGGCTGCTCCGTGGGTCGTGCCGTAGTGGTGGATCGGGACGGATCGGTCACCGTCGTGGGTCGTCCGGTGGGTATCTTGCGCAAATGCCAGGTGGCATTCATCAAATGGTCGTTATTTCTTATGTTGTTCGGCTTTTGCAGCCGATCGTAATACACGTCGGTAAGGGCGGTGCATCCGTCAAACGCGTTGGACTCTACGGTGGGCATACTCGCAGAAAACCGCACCGTCCGCAACGCAGTGCATCCGCTGAAAGCGTACTCGGTGATGCGGTCTACGCCCGCACCGATGGTGATCTCCTTCAGACCGGTACAGTCGGAAAACGCGCTCATCCCAATGGTGAGGACGGTATCGGGCACCGTGAAAGAGGTCAGCGCCGTGCAATCGCTGAACATCATTTCCCCCAAAACGGTAAGACCCTTTCCGATCTTAACGGTTTTCAGCGCGGTGCATCTTTGGAACGCTTGACACGCCACCGTCGTCACGCTGTCAGGGATGGTGATGCGCTCCAGCTTACGGCAATTGGCAAAAGCCAGGTAGCCGATGATCTTTAATCTCTCGGACAGGCTGACCGAGGTCAACGCCGTACAACCGGAAAAGGACACTCCGCCGATCTCGGTCACCGTCGCAGGCATGGTCACGGCGGTCAGCCCCTTGCAATTGTTAAAGGCGGCTTCTCCGATCGTCGTAACCCCCTTGGGCACGGCGATCGTCTCTTTTTTTGTGTTGGGGCACTGAATCAGCACCGTGCCCTCTTTATTGTACAAAATACCGTCACGAACGGAAAAATTAGCACTATCCTTGGATACGCGAAAGGCCTGAAGCCGGTCACAACCGGAGCAGGCATAGGGAGAGAATTCCGTCAACCCGTCCGGTAAAGTCAAGGAAAGCAGGTCGTCCCGATCCTCAAAAGCGTCCATCCCGATCTCGCTGACCGGATAACCGTCCAGCGTGTCGGGTACCGTCACGTGACCGCCCGCGCCCTTATAGCCCTCAATGACCACGGTCTTATCCCGACTCTTGACATAGTATGCGTATTCGCTGTCGCCGTTGGCGGCGCTCACCCCTATCGGGGAAAAGAGTGGTACCGCCAGCACGAAGCACAGCAGTATCGGTATCATTCGTTTCATCACGACGCACCCTCACCTCTTTCCTCCAGGGATTCCGCCATCGGAATCAGCTCCTCCAATTCACCCTCGGTGGTGAATAGATAGCTACCGTGCTCATCCCGCCAGATCAGGGTGGTTATACCCTTCTTGGTGTAGGTCAGGGCGGTGGTATCCCCCACCGCCACCTCGGTGCAGGTGACCCCCTCCGTATCGATGGAGAAGGTGGCGTCGCTGGCGGTCTGGGCGTAGATGATGGTGTGGTCGGTATCCACCGACCAGTACCGCCATTTATACAGGCCTTCGTAATCTTCGTGACGGATCATCGCGTATCCGTCGGGGATATAGGTGGGCTCTCGCTTAGGCAGAATATCCACCGCGGGCGCGTCGGGATCCGGCTCTGCCCACAGAATGCTGTGGGTGTCGAACACCTTCATCAGGAAACCACCCACCGACCTGCGCAGAGCCTCTACGCTGATGGTGGTCACCGACGCCGTCACCAGCAGAGCCGCCACCACCGATGCCACCCGACGGCCGACGGATCCGAACAGCACGTAATAGCCGCGGGATTGGCGGCGCAGAAGTTTCTCCATCCGCTTATTCAGTTCCTCCGACAGGGTAACCGATTCCAACTCCTGCTCGGTAGGGAGCTGCTGATCCTGTTGCTGGACGTAGCGGTCAAATGCCTCGTGCAGCCGCGGCTCTGAATTCATAGGCTCTCTCCTTTACGTGCAGGACAACTCCTGCGCCAATATGGTTCGAGCGCGCTGTAACCGTTTGCGGACCGTAGCGTGACCCACGTCCAGTGCCACGGCGATCTGCTTGTCGCTCAGTCCATGATACGCCTTTAGCTCCAATACATCCCGATAAATAGAGGGCAGAGCGGCGATCCGATCGGTCAATTCCTCCAGCACCAGACCCTCTAACAAATCCGGCTCCACAGACAGAACAGGCTCCAGCTCATCAAAGCTTGTCAGAGGGTGGCGGCTACGGCTCCGCAGAATATCTACAGCAGCGTTCTCAGTAACTATAACGAGCAAACGCTTCGTTTTGTGACATTCTACGTCCTCAATGGTGCAAAAACTGCGGATAATGTTGAGAAATGCGTTATGAACCGCGTCCTCCGCCAGTTGCTCGTCCCCCAGTTTCTGCATCGCTACGTATTTCATCAGTTTCGCGTATTTGTTGTACAGTTTGGTGAACTTGGAACGCTCCTCTTCCGTCTCCAGCATATTCAGATAGACGTACAGCATAAAAACACCCCATAGAATCATTTTGGCCTCCTGTGAGACCTTTCTTATTTTCAACATAGCACACCTTGTGGAAAATTGCAAGGAGATATTTACGGGAGAAAACACCATAAACTATGATTGCCGACAACACAAAAAAGCCGCTACCCTCACGGGTAGCTGTTTTTTTGTTGATTATTTCATCTTGACGCGCACAGTAGAGGTTTTCACCGTCTTGCCGTACTTGTCGGTCACCACGCAGTACACGTAGCGTCCGTTGACCTTACTGGTCATTTTGCAGGAATAGGTAGACTTGGTCACCGAGGACTTGGAATACTTTTTCTGTCCCGCGTTCTTAATGTACCACGTATACTTGAGCCCGTCGCCCGCCGCCTTCACCGTCACCTTGGCGGTCTTATTCTTCGCCACAGTCACAGTCTTGGGTTGGGTCACGATGGACGCCGCACGGCGCAGCAATACCGTCTTGGACTGCACCTTGTTGCCCCACACGTCGGTCACCACGCAATACACACGGCGGCCGTGCACCTTTTCGGTCATCTTGACCGAGTAGGTAGCAGAGGTGATGGAGGACTTAGAGTACTTGGTGGCGCCCGCATTCTTAACGTACCAGGCGTATTTCAGACCGTCGCCTGTCGCCTTGACGGTGGCTTTAGCGGTCTTGTTCAGCTGGGCATAGCCGGTCTTGGGTTGGGTGGTGATCTTGAGGGCGGTCTTCTTTAACGTCAGGGTGGTGGTGGCGGTCCTGCGGCTGGTGCCGTATTTATCGGTGATGACGCAGTACACCTGCCGTCCGTCGCGGGACTTATTCATCTGCACCGAGTAGGTCTTGGTCTTAAAGCTGGTGGTCAGGGAGAACTTGGATGCACCCTTGTCCTTAAAGTACCACTGATACTTCAGTCCGTCGCCGGTGGCGCCCACCGTCACCGACGCGGTCTTGCCGTAGGTCACCGTGTCGGTCCTTTTCACACTGCTGATATAGGCGTCGCGGTTACCGATGCCGTCCGCCTTTTTAAACAAGCGGATATTATCGTACAGGGCAGAGCCGCCCAGGTCGCACACCGCCACACCCAGGCGAGAGAAGCCGCGGGTGTTGACCTCCACCGCGTACCGCTTCCAGCCGGTACCGTATGCGCGGCGGTCACACTCATAGGCCAGCACGTTCCGCGGACCGACGACACAGTCGTCGATCAGTTGGAACTGTCCTGCACCGTCCTTTAATATCTTCATATCAAACGTGAAGATGTAGGTGGTGTTTTTCTCCACCGGAATCCACTTAATATAATACAGTCCGTAGGGGTCGTCCGACGCGGTGTATTTCAGCGAATAGCCATAGGCGACCCGACTCTGGTTGACGCTCATAAAGCCGTTGCGCCAGCCGTGACCGCTCTGCCAATAGCGGCTGCCGTCCACGCCGTAATCCTCGATGAGGGTATCCTCGGGGGCGCACACCGTCCGATCCACCTCAAAGGTGGTCTTGACGTTGCTCTTGAGCGTGTCGCCCGCGTATTTATAGCCGCTGCCGTTCTTAAACAGCGCCATATCGTCCACGTACAGCGAGGACTGCTCGCCGTAGAAAGCGATGGTGACCTGACTGCGCCCCTTGGTGAAGAAGGACACGCTGCGCAGGTGCCACTCCCCGTCCCAGGCGGTGGGATAGATCTGATAATCGTCCCGCGAGGCCTGCACGCCGGAGCAATACATAAACTTTCCGGTATCGGGGGCCACCGTGCCGATGCTGGCGTGACCCTTGTTGCTGTCCGACAGATAGTCACCCTTTATCCACGCGGAGAAGATGTACATATTCTCCATGGGCTGACCGTAGTCGTCCAGCATCACCTGCCCGTATTCATCCCGCTTATAGGGCTCCAGCCCGTCCACCGTAAAGGTGTACCAGGTGTGGGAATTGCCGCCGGTGCCGTCAAGGTACAGGCTCTTATTGCCGTCGGGGGCGGTGGGGTCGGTCACCACCTGCGCCGGAGCGGAGAAATTGCCGGTGGTCCACTGTCCACCCGCGGTCTCGAAGCTGCCGTTCTTAATCAGATTAGCGGCGGAGGTCAGAGGGCGGTTGAGCAGCACGCCGAAGCTGGACAGCCGATAGCTGCTGCTGCTGTTCCAATGACGACCGAGGCCGGTGCCTCCCGACACACTCACGTAGGTGGAGTTTTTCTGATACTTCAGCTCCACCCCCGCCACGTTGTTGGGCTCACTCTCGGCGGTGTGCCCCTTGCCGTCCCGCACCACAATCTTATACATGGAATTGGGGACAGCATCGTCCAGATAGCAGCCCTTATTCTTGCTGACGTAGGCGGACTGGTTAACGTCCTTCAGCACGTAGGTCCAGCTCTCGCCGCCGTCGGTGGAGCGGAGAATGTCCATCTTGGTAGCCTGGCGGGAGGGGATCCACTCCACGTAGCCGCCGCCCTCGTTGCAATACAGCACCGGCTTATCCAGCACCACCTTTTCACCCCGATGCTCGGCGCGGTAGTCGTCCATATAGCGACGCAGTTCTCCCACGGCGGGTACAAAGTCGGTATTGGGCGCGCTCCCCCAGCTGACCGAATCCAGCAGGTAATAGGCCGTGCTGTAGTGGGTGCCGTGGGACATCCACGCCCACTGCACGCCGCCCTTATACCCCAGCGTCATCATATTGTCCCGCCACTCCTTAAGTCGGCGGGAGAATAGATCGGGGTCGCGGTCCAGGTCGTGCCCCACATTATACTCGGTGAGGATGATGGGCGTATCGGTCTTAAAATGCTCCACCTGGGGAGCGTTGGCATTATTATCGTAAATGTTGTGACCCATCAGGTCCAGGTCAAAGCCGCCGTAGATGGTCTTATCCTCGTCGTTGGAGGCCACCGTCCGCGCCACGTTCGGTAATTCCTCCCGCACCACGTCGTTGATGCGGCTCATAAAGTGCACCATATCCTCCAGCGTGACGCCGAACATCTCGCGGGAGGTGAAGTGGTTACCCTTTTCCGAGTCGTTGATCTCGTTTTCCGGCTCGTCGGCGATGGCGATCAGCGCCACCACGTCGGGGTATTCCGCCAGCATTCGACACATGGGGCGGACAAACCGCTCTACGTAATGCTCGGTGACGGTGGGATTGCAGTATTTCTGGGCAAAGAGGTTATAGGCGTCCATACCGTAATAATCGGGAGCGGAGGAGGAGTGGAAACACACCGTCCACAGCACCGGCATCCCGATCTCGCGGCACATATCCAGCAGGCGGCGGGAATTGTCCAGAAACTCCTGCTTGATGCCGATGACGTCGCCGTTATCACCAAAGATAACGCCCTCGTCGTAGATGGAGGCACCGTAGCCCAGCAGGTTATAGCCCATCGCCTTTAGGTTGTAGATCTCCCGATAGATCTTATGGGCGCCCACCTGATCCATAGCCACGCCGGACCAGGAGCTGCCCTGGTATTTCACCATAGTTTCGTTGCCGGTGAGGGAGTGACCCACGTTACCGCCGTCAAACCAGGGGAACCAGATGCCGTCGATGAGACCGTCCCTCTGCAAAATCTGCTCAATGAGCAGGGGCTCTGCCTCGTCGGTCCAGGGGAAATCGCCCCCCAAATCGGCGGTGACGGTCAGGGCGGCGGCGGGAATCAGCCCCACCGTCAGCAGCACCGCACACAATAGGGCGATCAAACGATTGGATACTTTCATAATACCTCCACAGGTCGGATAACAACTACTTACACCCACAGTATACCATACAACTGTCCCACTGACAATACAAAAAAACCGACCGACAGAAATCTGTCGGTCGGCGATGAGTCATTTCATTCTGTCATCGGTTTTTGCCGATGAAACGATTATGTGTACATTGGAATTCACCTTAAAAATCAATGGTTTACGGCGAACAAAATTTTATATGTACATTGGAATTCACCTTTAGGTCGTTACGGTTTATTCATACGTATATGATAAGCACTTCATTTACTTGTGCATGGGATTATACCGTTTCCCTTTCGTGAATTATAGAAGGTCTATTACTAAAAAATCGACTAGGTCTTTGGACTCAGTCCTTTCAGTATATTTTGGTCGAGGTTACTTCGTAACTAGATCTTCGGACTCATTCCTTTCTGCATTAATTCGGTTTTCGTAGTTGGGCGGGATATCACCAAATGCCATTGGAATCAGTCCTTTCTTGCCCGTTCTTCTTCAACGGTTATTTGTTATTTGGTCTTTCCTCTGGCTTCAGTATAGCGGATGCAACCCCCTGCTGTCTATAGGCAAAATAACCAAGAAAAACGCCAAAACTTTTACTAACACCTTGACGGCAAAGTGTGGTATACTGGATGTGTTGGGGTGTCGAATGAATTTTCGACACCCTCCTATTATACCTATATTTATAAAAAGAAAAGCGGCTGACCGGGGGGTCAGCCGCTTTTTTTTATGTTGAAAAAATTTTTAACAATTACACAGACAGGATCTTTTCTGCCGCGTCGCACAGGATCTTTTCCACCTGAGCGGCGGCGGCGGGGGTTTCACCGATGGCGGTGATGTACGCCTTAACCTTGGGCTCGGTGCCGGAGGGACGGACGATAAAGCCCAGACCACCCTCCAGGGTGTAAGCCAGAACGTCCGACTTAGGCAGGGTCAGAGGAGTGCGGTCGCCGGTGGCGTAGTCGGTGGCCACCCGATGACCGTAGTCGGCGCAGGCGACAACGGGGATGCCCGCAATCGTCTTGGGGGGATTCTCCCGCAGACCGGCCATCAGCTTTTGCATATCCAGCATACCCTGCTCGCCCTCAAAGGCTACGTTCACCAGGGCGTTGCGGTAGAAGCCGTGCTCCTGATACAGCTGCTCCATCCGCTGCAGCAGGCTGATGCCCTGCTTGCGGTAATAGGAGGCCATCTCCACGATCAGCATAGAGGCCACCACGGCATCCTTATCGCGGACGTAGCTGCCCGCCAGATAGCCGTAGCTCTCCTCAAAGCCGATGACGTAGCGGCTCTCCTCGCCGTCCTTCTCCAGCAGACCGATCTGCTCGCCGATGTACTTAAAGCCGGTCAGCAGGTCGCGCAGCTCACAGCCGTATTTCTCGGCAATAGACTTCGCCATATTGGTGGTAACGATGGTCTTAATGACCACAGGATTCTCGGGCAGGGTGCCGTTTGCCTTACGGCAGGACACCACGTAGTCCAGTAGCAGGCAGCCCACCTCGTTACCGCTCATCAGCGTATAGTCGGCGCCGTCCCACACCGCGATACCCACACGGTCGCAGTCGGGGTCGGTGGCCAACAGCAGGTCGGCGGGCTGAGGCAGCGCCTTGGCGGTGGCCAGCGCGCACTCAAAGGCCTGACGGATCTCGGGGTTCGGGAAGGGAGCGGTGGGGAAATTGCCGTCCGGCAGCTCCTGCTCCTTAACGATGGTCAGATCCTGAATGCCCACGCGACGCAGCATCTCACGCACAGGCAGGTTGCCGGTGCCGTTGAGGGGGGTGTACACCAGGCGCAGACCGCTCTCGGCAATGATGCCGGGGTTCACCTGCTGCTCCAGCACCTTTTCGGTATAGCTGTCCAGCACCGCATCGGGGATCAGCTGAATCTTACCCGCCGCCACGGCGTCCTCATAGGGCATCGCCTTAACGTCCTCGAACAGATCCAGCTTATTGATATAGCCCAGCACGTCACCGGCGTCGGAATCGGTCATCTGACAGCCGTCGGGTCCGTACACCTTATAGCCGTTGTACTTGGCGGGGTTGTGGCTGGCGGTGACCATAATACCGGCCTGGCAGCCGTAGTAGCGCACCGCGTAGCTGAGCACGGGGGTGGGCTCCAGCTGGGGGAACAGATGGACGCTGATGCCGTTGGCGGCCAGCACGCAGGCGGCCTCGCGGGCAAACACGTCCGACTTAATGCGGGAGTCGAAGGACACCGCCACGGTGGCGGCATCGTAACGGGCGTTGAGGTAATCCGCCAGACCCTGGGTGGCCTTGCGGACGGTATAGATGTTCATACGGTTGGAGCCGGCGCCGATCACACCGCGCAGACCGCCGGTGCCGAAGGCCAGCTCACGATAGAAGCGGTCGCGGATCTCGACCTCGTTGCCGGCCACGGACTGCAGCTCGGCGGTCACGTCGGCATCCTCGGTGGCGCGGGCGCACCACAGGTCGTATTTCGCCATAATATCCGTCATAAGAAATCCCTCCTATATCTATTGCGGGCCATCCTTGCCCACTCTCCATTACAGTATAGCACATTCTCTCCGAGAACACAACCGCAAATTACAGAAACTTGCCATTTCGGTTTGGGTGTGCTACAATGGGGATATCCAACCGAAAGGAGGCGCTGTCCCGTGGAGGAGCGCATCGGATTTGTCAAACGCAATCTACACCATCTGCTGGCGCTGGACCCTGCCGACCGCGCCATACAGGTGGAGCCCATCCCCCTCACGGTGGAGGGACTCCCCCCTGCCTTCCATTTAGCGCGGGTGGCGGTGGTGGCGGACGTCCACCTGCCCCAAAAGCTGGTATCCATCCGGCGGCTGGTGCGGGCGCTGGCACTGCAAAAACCGGACGCCGTCTTTATCTCCGGCGACCTGACCAACAGCTATACCGACTTTGACGCCGACGGTCTGCGGCAGCTGGCGCAGGCGCTTGCCGCCATCGCCCCCTGCTTTGCGGTGGCGGGCAATCACGAGCTGCGGGACAACCGCGAGCCCGCATACCGCCGCATCCTCACCGAGGCGGGGGTGCAGTATCTGTACGACAGCTACGCCGACTGGGAAAAGGACGGCGCTGTTTTGAAGCTCTACGGAATGGGCAAGAAAAAGCCCGCACCCCTCACGGTGGGAGAACAGCCCACCATCGCGCTGGCTCACCACCCCGAGCTGATGCCCTATTACACGCAAGCGGGCTGGAACGTCGTGGTGTGCGGACACGCCCACGGCGGTCACGCCCGTGTGGGTCAGGCGTCCCTCTTTGCCCCGGGGCAGGGCTTTTTCCCTAAATACACCGCCGGCGTCTACACAGAGGGTGACACCCGTATGGTGGTCAGCCGCGGACTGGGCAACAGCTCCATCCCCTGGCGGGTAGGCAATCCCCCTCACCTGCCGATTTTGATCTTATCTGCGAAAGAGAAATGAGAAAAGCCGAGGCAATAGCGTGATACTCCGTTTGGAGTATCACGCTAAACTATGATTGCCCTTCGGGCAAGTTATGAGTGATGAACAGCTCTGCTGTGTTATGATTTGCCTTACGGCAAAGTTATTGACTACGGGCAATCGTATCCTAACGCTTGGCTTTGCCAAGCTCATAACGGCAAGCGTAGCGAGCCTTATAACTACAAACATAAAACAAACAAAAAAAGAGAGAACATTCTGGCTTTCCAAAATGTTCTCTCTTTTGTTAATTATACAATCTTTGTTCTTTTATCTATCAATCCAGGAAATCCTTCAGCTTCTTACTGCGGCTAGGGTGACGGAGCTTGCGCAGCGCCTTGGCCTCGATCTGGCGAATGCGCTCACGGGTTACGTCGAACTCCTTGCCCACCTCCTCCAGGGTGCGGGGGCGACCGTCGTCCAGACCAAACCGCAGGCGCAACACCTTGGCCTCGCGCTCGGTCAGGGACTGGAGAACCTCCTCCAGCTGCTCCTTCAGCAGGGTGTGGGAGGCAGCATCGGCGGGGGCGGGAGCGTCGTCATCGGGGATAAAGTCGCCCAGATGGCTGTCCTCCTCCTCACCGATGGGGGTCTCCAGAGAGACCGGCTCCTGAGCCACACGCATAATCTCGCGGACCTTGTCCACCGGCATAGCCAGCTCCACGGCGATCACCTCGGCGGTGGGCTCGTGACCGTTCTTATGCAGCAGCTGGCTGGACACCTTCTTCACCTTATTGATGGTCTCCACCATATGCACGGGGATGCGGATGGTGCGGGCCTGGTCCGCGATGGCGCGGGTGATGGCCTGACGAAGTCGGATCGTAGCCATGTCGTTCTGTGAGCCAAGGAGTTGATTTATGACATTGTCTTCCTAAGACCGCTTGGCCTCCGACTTCATATGAACAGGGATGCGGATGGTACGGGCCTGGTCGGCAATGGCACGGGTGATGGCCTGACGGATCCACCAGGTGGCATAGGTAAGTCGGATCGTAGCCATGTCGTTCTGTGAGCCAAGGAGTTGATTTATGTCATTGTCTTCCTATGA
>JAZQKF010000050.1:0-11630 GCA_045542015.1 Acutalibacteraceae bacterium | reverse complement strand
TCATAAATCAACTCCTTGGCTCACAGAACGACATGGCTACGATCCGACTTCTTTTTCATTTAATCGGAGAAATCACTAAGGATTGACATCCTAATTCTTGATAGCGAAGGGAAACGATTTCGCGGGGATATGTCACTATATGAGAATAGTGCGGATCACAGAAGTATAAGTCGGTTTTGCTGTAGCCAACCAAAAGCAAACAATGCTCTCCGCTTGGCCAGGTGAAACGAGTCCCGTCTGAATAGCGCCAAGACTGACCTTTAGAAAAGGGTTTCATGTCGGTAGAAGCCCACAGAATGATTGGTATTCCGTTTTTTACGTATTTTTTGCATAGGAAATCCAGCGAGTATCCTGTGGTGTCGATAACTTGCAAATTGTCTGTGAGGTGCTTATCAAGCGCTTGCTTAATAACGGGGGAGAAACATCCATAACTGTTTTCGATGCGTGGATTACCGACAAAAACCTCATTTGGGTCAGGTCCGTAGAGAATTAACCCTTTTCGATAAAAAGTGAAATCCGTAGGCAAGTAATTGTCGATAAAATCTGCAGCAGAAATGGGGTCATCGTAGTAGTTTAACGCCATCACGGCGGCGGTCACCTCGCATCCGGTAGGGAAGTCCGGATACTGGCAAAGTGGCTTGACAGACAACAAAACGGTTGCTTCTGTCGAGGGAGGAGTAGCTGGGAGTGTGGATGCAGCAGGATTCTTCGTACAGCCATTAAACGTAAGTATTAAAAGTATAACGAAAACAAAAATAAATGGTTTGCGCATAAAAGACCTCATGGACAGGCAGGTGTGTTCTAATAAAACTATACCGCAATTTGCGGTATTTGTCAATACTGCAAATTGTTGTAGGGTATACTGGTGCCGAGGTGATTTGCGTGCAATACAAACGTATACGGGATTTAAGAGAGGACAAGGACATTACACAAAAGCAGATGGCGAACATTCTGCACTGTTCACAGCAGGTTTACAGCAATTATGAACTGGGGCAGAGGGATGTACCCACAGAGATCTTAATCCAATTGGCAAAGTTTCACGAAGTATCTGTTGATTATATTTTGGGAATCAGTGATAGAAAATGAAAAACAGAGGATGACCGTTCGGTCATCCTCTGTTCGCTTATAGAGATTCTTATTGATCGTAGCCTTTGGGATTGTTGGACTGCCAACGCCAGGTATCGCGGCACATATCCTCCACGTTGCGCTCGGCCTTCCAACCCAGCAGCCGTGCGGCTTTGGCGGGATCGGAATAGCAGGTGTCCACGTCGCCCTCGCGGCGGGGAGCGATGACGTAGGGGACGTCCACGCCGTTGGCGCTGATAAAGGCGTTCACCAGGTCTAATACACTGTAGCCGACGCCGGTGCCCAGGTTGATGGCCTCGGCGCCCGTGTGATTCAGCGCGTAATCCACCGCCTTGACGTGGCCGCAGGCCAGATCCACTACGTGGATGTAGTCCCGCACACCGGTGCCGTCGTGGGTGTTGTAGTCGTTGCCGAATACGGACAGCTGCTTCAGCTTGCCGATGGCGACCTGGGAGATGTAGGGCATCAGGTTGTTGGGGATGCCGTTGGGATCCTCACCGATGCGACCGCTCACGTGGGCACCGATGGGGTTGAAGTAACGGAGCAGAACCACGGACCATTCGGGGTCGGACACGCACAGATCGGACAGAATGCCCTCGATCATATGCTTGGTGCGACCGTAGGGATTGGTGACCGCTCCGGTGGGCATATCCTCCTTCAGCGGGGACTGATTGGCGGAGCCATAGACAGTGGCAGAGGAGGAGAAAACAATGCGCTTACAGCCCATTTCCTCCATCACCTGACACAGCACGACGGTGCCGCTGACGTTGTTGTCGTAGTAGGTGAGGGGCAGACGCACCGATTCACCTACTGCTTTTAATCCTGCGAAATGAATGACCGCGTCGATGGTGTTTTCCTTAAACACGCGGCGCAGACCCTCTGCGTCACGGATGTCGCACTCATAAAAGGGGAAGTCCTTACCGGACAGTTCCTTAATGCGGCTGAGCGCCTCGGGCTTGGAGTTGTAATAGTTGTCCACTATCACAATATCGTATCCTGCATTCAGCATCTCAATGCAGGTGTGACTGCCGATGTAACCGCAGCCTCCGGTAATCAAAATAGCCATATTTTAGCCCCCTAATTCCATATTGATTCCATTATAAACAAAGCTGCCAAATATTACAAGGGGGAATTGTTGCAGTTATCGTAGAAAATTTTATCATATGCTTGCGTTTTGACAAGAATAGTCGTATAATAGAAAAAATTCATACGATACGGGAAGGGGAATGTAAAATGCACAAGGATATTGAAAAGGTATTGCTGAGCGAACAGGAGATCCACGAAATTGTTTCCCGCGTGGCAACTGAACTGGATCGCGATTACGCCGGCGAGGAGAAGCGACTGGTATTGTTGTGCATATTAAAGGGCTCTGTTGTGTTTATGGGTGACCTGATGAAGCGGATCACCGTCCCCGTGGAAATTGATTTTATGCGCGTCTCTTCCTATGGCTCCGGCACCGAGAGCTCCGGTACTGTCAATATCGTGCTGGACATTCTTCGTAAGGATTTGAATGAGTGTGACATCGTCATCGTTGAGGATATCATTGATAGCGGTCGCACCCTGGATCACCTGTGCCGCTATCTGACGCTTAAGGGCGCCAAGAGCGTGCGTACCTGCACCCTGTTGGATAAGCCGAATCGCCGTGAGGTCGATTTCACCGCCGACTATGTGGGCGCGGTGATCCCCGACGAGTTTGTGGTGGGTTACGGCTTGGATTATGACGAGAAGTACCGCGCTCTACCGTATGTAGGTGTTCTGAAAAAAGAAATCTATTCTTAAGACATAAAAAAGGCACACGCTATCAGCGTGTGCCTTTTTTATGTTAAATCACTTTACTCAGGAAGTCTTTCAAACGGGGGGACTGGGGATTGTCAAACAGGTCAGCGGGTTTGCCCTGTTCCATGATGATGCCATCCGCCATAAAGAACATGCGGGATGCCACCTCGCGGGCAAAGCCCATTTCGTGGGTGACGATCACCATGGTCATACCTTCATCTGCCAGTTGTTTGATCAGATCCAGCACCTCGCCGACCATTTCGGGGTCCAGAGCGGAGGTGGGCTCGTCAAAGAGAATCACCTTGGGATTCATTGCCAGAGCGCGCACGATAGCCACACGCTGCTTCTGACCGCCGGATAGGGTAGAGGGGTACTTATCCGCCCAGTCATCCAGACCGATGCGCTGGAGCAGTTCGTGGGCGTGAGCCTCCACCTCAGCTTTGAACGCCGCCCGTGCGGCACGTCCTTTAATCTTCTTATAGCCAATGTGCAGAGGGGCCAGCGTGATATTCTCCAGCACCGTCTTATTATTAAACAGATTAAACTGCTGGAACACCATACCCATACGCTGACGGTGGTAGTTGATATCCACCTTCATATCGGTCAGGTCGACGCCCTCAAACATAACGGAGCCGGAGGTGGGGTCCTCCATACAGTTCAGACACCGCAAAAAGGTGCTTTTACCGCTGCCGGAGGGACCGATGATGGCAATACGCTCGCCCTCGTGGATGGTCTCGGAGATGTTATCCAATACGACAAGATCGCCGTATGTTTTCGTAAGATTAATGGTTTCGATCACTTTTTGCCAGTCTCCTTTCCATCAGTTTGATGCCCAGCGAAATCAGCGCAACCAGAACGATGTAGATGAGCGCCATAAACAGGTAGGGGATCATATAGTCGTAGGTTCTGTTACCGATTTCGTTAAAGGTCTTGTACAGGTCAACGGCGGCGACAAAGCTAACGACAGAGGTGTCCTTAACCAGTGCGATCAGCTCGTTGCCCAAGGTGGGGAGGATGTTCTTGACGGCTTGCGGCACAACGATTTTCAGCATAGTTGCGCCGTAGCTCATACCGACGGCACGACCGGCCTCCATCTGACCGGGGTCCACCGACAGAATACCGCCGCGCATAATTTCGGAGCAATAGGCAGCGGAGTTTAATCCGAACACCAGTATACAGGTGTTTAAAGAGCCGATATTCACTCCGCAAAGAGGGAAGATCAGGTAGTAGGCGAGCAGCAGCTGTACCACAATGGGGGTGCCGCGAAAGAAGCCTACGTAAACCGTACATATTTTGTCCAGAATACGAGGGAGTCTTTTGTATTTGGGCATAACCTTGACGCTGGCGATCAGAGTTCCCAAGACTATACCGATCACCAAGCCCACAAAAGCAATGAGCAGTGTGTTGGTCAAACCGGTGCCCAGAATCTGTTTCCATGCGCCGCCGGGTCCGAATTTGTCCCAAAACACTTCCCACTTGTTCATAAAATCCATAGTGAGTTTCCTTTCATATACAGCAGAAGCCTCGCCGCTGAAATCAGCGGCGAGGTATTGGTATCTGTTTAGATTAGCCGTTCATGGCATTGGCGATGGCATTGGCGGGGGCATCGTCAACGATGACGTAGTTGATCTCGCTGTTAACCATAGCGGTGAAGGCCAGGGCAGCATAGTCATACTCCATCTTGGTGGCGGGCAGACCGGCGAAGCCGTAGCCCTCGGGATCGTCTGCATCACCATCAATGTAGATGGCGCCGGTGGTGCCCTTCTGGCAACCGATCTTGCAGTCGGCATTCTTGGTGTTCAGGATGGCAACCACGTCGTCAGCGGTCTTGCACTCGTCGAACTCGGTGCAGTCGGCGGGGACGACCAGGGTCTGGTTGGCGCTGTAGTAAGAGTCGCTGAAGGTAACGACCTTCTCACGGGCGGGGGTGATGGACAGACCGGCCATGCCGATGTCGCAGATGCCCTGCTGTACGGAGGTCACAACACCTTCGAACTGCATATCCTTGATAACCAGCTCTTTGCCCAGGAACTTGGCCAGACCGTCAGCGATCTCCAGATCGATGCCGCTGTACACACCGGCGTCTACCATCTCGAAGGGCTCGAAGCCGGTGGAGGTGGCCACGACCAGCTGATCCTTGTTGGCATCCTCGGTAGCAGAGATGACCTCGCCGGGAGTGCCGTCGCCGAAGTAGTTGTTACAGATATCATCGAAGGTGCCGTCCTTCTTGATCTGAGCCAGGTACTCGTTGACCTTGGTCAGCAGCTCGGGATCCTCTTTGTTAACGCAGAAAGCGTAGGACTCCTCGGACAGGGAGATGTCGATAACCTTTACCTTAGCAGTAGAGGCAGGGGTGCCGCAGGAGCAGCACATAACGGTCAGGATGACTGCAGCAGCAATCAGAGCGAAGATTTTTTTCATAGTGATGACTTCCTTTCGTGAATGAAATAGTGTGTGAATTCTTTGCGTCGCTAACCGCGGCGTTGTGAACAAGTCATAGTATAGCACCGACTTTGCATATTGTCAACACTTTTTTGCATAAATTTGCGAAAAAAATTCAAAATATGCATATTTTTAAGGTTAAAATCGCGTAATTAATGGGCTTTGACGAACTTTGTCGGGAAATGAATGTGATAATTATACATTTTCGATGCATATTTGCATATTTTTTAACAATCTTCAAAAATTCCTGAAAATTTTTCACGAAGGGGGAGGGGAATGTTTGCTGATGTTCTCATTGACAAGATTAAACAATTCTGATATTATGATTTCGGAATCAGATGTGGCTCGTGCCTGCGGAGTTTTCCGTTGACCTTGCCTGAAGCATCTGATTCTTTTTCTTGACAACCGTCCCACCATAGCGTATACTACCATTAGGCACTTCTGATGAGGCACGTACGAATGGCTGAAAACAGCAGGTCGTACACCGCCCAAGGATGTGCCCTTTTTTATGCCCCAGTTGGATATTTGGCTTTCGCTTTGCTTGACAATCTCGATAAGGTCTGCTATAGTTGTGGTGTCGGTCGATAGAGTGACGGGGCTAATAGCGTTATGCTGTGAACCCTTTGCACCTATCGGCCGATTTTCAATATTTAGCAATTGATAAGCTCGGCGCTTCAGCACGTACCGTTTTACCTGCGCCTCGCCCATGGGCGTCGTAGCCGCGTCAGCGGCGCGGCCCCCTTGTGTAAAGGGGGCTGTCACGGCATCGCTGTGACTGGGGGATTGTCCGTTCACAACCTCGCCATCCATCCACCGCGCCCGCGCCTCCGGCGTCATGGCGTCACCGGTAAAAAATTCCTTGCCCAGCAGAGCATTTTGGGAATAATTCTCCCCACCCTGCATAGACTGGGTATTGACAACAGGGTCAGGTTGTGTTACAGTGTTAGCGGAGTTGGAATTCTGCCTCGGGCCTCTAGTTTTTAGAGAGTCCACGTCGGCGTTTCCGGCTCTTTTTATTTTTGCCAACCCAGTCGACAAGGGTCTCCTGCCGCACCTGCTGCTCGGTCAGCCGGATGCTGGTGATCGCCAACAAAAAAAGAAGTACCACCGATGGTGATACTTCTTTTTGGTGCGGGTAAGAGGACATTTGAACCGGCTTTGCCATAAGGTAAGCCGTTATCAGACGTTTGCTTAGGCAAAGCCCTGTGAAAAGCCTGCGGCTTTTCGGGTTCTGCATCAGCTAACAGGCAAGAAAAAAGAGCGGATAGGCTTTTGCCTATCCGCTCTTTTTTGGTGCGGGTAAGAGGACTTGAACCTCCACCGAATTGCTCCGATATGAACCTGAATCATACGCGTCTGCCAGTTCCGCCATACCCGCATATTCTGTTTTGTTCCGTAGGGAACGAATTGCATTATACAGCAGGCGGCGGGGTTTGTCAAGGGGTTTTTGAAACTTTTTCCGAAAAAGTTCAATTCTCTTGTTTCGGCAGAAATCCCTCGAAAATAAACGTGTCAAAATCGGCAGAGCAAGCATCGATCTCGTCGGCGCTCTTGAGCGTCCAGGCCACCGTCATGGCACGGAACAGCCGACAGAGCCTAAACATAGGCTGCCGACGGTCAGTATGTAAAAAGGCGATAAAATCGGGGCGGCTCAAGCAGTTGGTCAACAGCGCGCCCAGAACGAAACCGAGAATAGGCTTCAGATGATCCTCTTCGGTGAATTTTTTAGACAGGACACCGCGGATAACATCGGGGGCGTTTTTGCGGAACCAGCGGATCATCAGCGGGTTAAATGATTCCACACAGAACGGTCCTTTATAACCGCGCAGTATGGGGAGCGCTATCTCGCACAGCGACGTATCCGTGTAGGAGCGCATAGCCTTAAACTCGCACAGCACCGGAGCGCCGTCCAGCACCTCCAGCACGTCGGTCAGCAGCGGGATGCGGTGCTGGCTGTCCAGCAGAGTCAGCTGCTGCAGTTCTTCATAGGTAAGTTCGTCCACGCGACGGTCAACACCACACATACGCAGTAGTGTGTCGTCGTGGAATACAACGACCTGCTTGTCCGCGGTCAGCTGCACGTCCAGCTCGACGCCGTACCCGGCCTCCCGCGCTAATCGAAAAGCAATAAGGGAGTTTTCCGGATAGCGGCTATCGTCGGAGTGAAGACCTCGGTGCGCGTATAAGGTTCTGTCGAAAGGGGCTCGGTCTCTTTGCCGCCCCGGGAGGACGGCAAAGAGTGCCAATATTGCGGCTATTGCCAGCAGCGATAACAGAGTGTACAGAATCCACATAGCGTGTACTCCCAATGATTAGTCGTCAACGTCAAAATTCTCTAACAGAGAGGCCTTTTTTGTGGTAACGGTATCGCCGTGCTTTACGAACAGCATCGTCACGAACGAGGCGGCTACAAATACGGCAGAATACAAGAACAGGACATTGTAGCTGATGTTCTCGATCAGTGCGCCGGCCACGATGGGGGTGATGATCTGCGCGGCCATAGAGAAGGTATAGTAATAGCCGGTGAATTTACCCACATCGGAGAGGTGACACATTTCCACCACCATCGGCAACGAGTTTACGTTGATGGCGGCCCAAGCAAAGCCGATCAACACAAACAGCACGTACAGAATGGGGGAGAAGGTGTTGGCGAATAGGGTGTACACAAATGCGGCCGCAAAGCAGGACGCCAGAATGGCACAGCCGATGAGAATGGTTTTCTTCCGTCCGATGCGGGAGGAGAGGAAACCGATGGGAATGTACGATACGATAGCACCGGCCATGGCGATGGTCAGACAGAAGCTGGCATCGCCCAGCACCATACCCCAAGCCTTTTCTGCAAAGACGGTAAACCAGGTGGTGATGCCGTTGTAGCCAACGTACCACAGAGCCACCGACAGTAGTACAAAAATTAAGCTCTTACGCACATCCCGAGGTAGCTTCTTTTTATCGCCGGCAGACTCTGGCACATCCTCCTCAGGCTCGGACAGCGCGCGGGCTTCGGCGGTAAGCTTATTCTCTTTAATGGTCAAGAACAGAACGACGACGGAGACCACCATGATCGCGGCAACCACGGCATAGAGCAGGAAATAATCCACGTGTGCGGCGCCGCCGATGCGGCTCTTGGAATACAGAACGCCGGATACCAGCAGGTACAGAATACCGCCGGCGGCTCCCATAAGGTTGATGATGGCGTTACCCTTGCTACGAAGCTCTTTGGGGGTCACGTCCGGCATCAGAGCCACCGCAGGGGAGCGGTAGGTGCCCATGGCGATCAGCAGCAGACCCAGCAGAACGATAAAGACAATCAGTTTCCACGGGGCAGGGGAGGCGGCGTAACTGTTATCGATCAGCGGCAGACCCAGCATCAACACCACGGCCACGGCAGTACCGCCCAGAATAAAGGGCATACGGCGACCGATGCGGGTGTTTACCTTATCCGACAGAGAACCGAAAAAGGGAAGTAAGAATAAGGCCAATACGTTGTCCATCGCCATAATGGTGCCGGACAGCGTTTCGCTGATATTAAACGTACCGGTTAAGATTTTGGGGGTGATTCCATCGTACATCTGCCAAAAGGCGGAGATGGAGAGGAACGCCAGACCAACTAAAAAGGTCCGTTTATAATTCAGTTTCATAAAACATCCTCGATATTACAATTAATCACAGCAGGGGTCTGCTTTCGCCACGGCAGGGGTGACGGAGTTGTCGGGGGAGGTGCTGTCGCCCAGGCCGGAGGCTTCGCTAAACAGCACGTCACGGGTTACCGCCTGCACTGCGTCGGTGGGCACAATGATCTTGGAGGCACGACCGTCGCCCATCTTGATCAGAGCCTCGTATTTTTTCAGTTCCAGCACGGCGGCATCGGCGCCTGCGTCCTTCAGACGGCGGATGCCCTCTGCCTCAGCCTCGCGGGCCAGGATAATGGCCTTGGCCTCGCCCTCAGCGCGGGCAATGGCGGCGTCGCGTTCACCTTCGGCTGCCAGAATGGCCGCCTGCTTTTCGCCCTCAGCGCGGGTGATGACGGCGGCCTTGTGACCCTCTGCCTGCAGCAGGGTCTCACGGCGATCGCGTTCGGCCTTCATCTGTTTCTCCATGGCCTCTTGAATCTCGCGGGGGGGAATGATGTTCTTTAATTCAACGCGCCCTACCTTGATGCCCCATTGATCGGTGGCCTCGTCCAGGATGGCGGTCATCTTCCCGTTAATGGTATCGCGGGAGGTGAGGGTGCCGTCCAGATCCAGTTCACCAATCAGGTTACGCAGGGTTGTGGCGGTCAGGTTGGCCAATGCGTTGATGGGGTTGACCACACCGTAGCTGTACAGCTTTGCATCAAAAATGCGATAGTACACCACCGTGTCGATTTGCATAGTCACGTTGTCCTTGGTAATAACAGGCTGGGGAGGGGAGTCTAACACCTGCTCCTTTAGCGTGATCTTTTTAGCGATTCTCTCAAGGAAGGGAATCTTGAAGTGAAGACCGGCAGACCAGGTGACCTTGTACTTGCCCAAGAATTCAATGACAAACTGGTGCGCCTGCGGCACAATGCGCAAGCAACTGAACAAAATAATGATGACGATGATAGCCAACGGGATAAACAACCAATCCATAAAAAATCGCTCCTTACTAATATTTTCCTTATCATATCATATATTCATCGGAAAGGCAAGAAATATTGTTTTGATAAATATATCGTAATAATCCGAATAATATTGTTTATTATTTCACAAAAAATCCGCTTTTTACTCTTTACAATAAGTTTTTATTGTGGTATTATTTACGGTGGTAAGTTTCGGGGAAAGCGCGTTCTTTCGTACGAGCTTAACTCTATATCATTCATCATAATGAAGGAGGACATATCTATGGCAAGAAAGTTTAAGACCATGGACGGTAACAACGCTGCGGCTCACGTATCCTATGCGTTTACCGAGGTGGCGGGCATCTATCCGATTACCCCCTCCAGCCCCATGGCCGACTACGTAGACCAGTGGGCTGCCGCCGGTCTGAAAAACATTTTCGGTACCACCGTTAAGGTGTCCGAGATGGAATCTGAGGCGGGTGCCGCCGGTACCGTGCACGGCTCTCTGAACGCCGGTGCGCTGACCACCACCTACACCGCTTCTCAGGGTCTGCTGCTGATGATCCCCAATATGTACAAGATCGCCGGCGAGCTGCTGCCCTGCGTGTTCCACGTGTCTGCCCGTACTGTGGCTTCTCACGCTCTGAACATTTTCGGTGACCATTCCGACGTTCTGGCTTGCCGCCAGACCGGTTTCGCCATGCTGGCCGAGACCAACACTCAGGAGGTTATGGATCTGGGCGCTGTTGCTCACCTGGCTTCCATTAAGGGCCGCGTTCCCTTCATCAACTTCTTTGATGGCTTCCGCACCTCTCACGAGATCCAGAAGATCCAGGTCTGGGATTACGAGGACCTGAAGGAGATGTGCGATATGGACGCCGTGGCCGCTTTCCGTAAGCGCGCCCTGAACCCCGAGCGTCCCGTGATGCGTGGTTCTCACGAGAACGGCGACATTTTCTTCCAGCACCGTGAGGCCTGCAACAAGTACTACGACGCCATCCCCGGCATCGTTGAGGAGTACATGGGTAAGGTCAACGAGAAGCTGGGCACCAACTACCAGATCTTCAACTACTACGGTGCTCCCGATGCCGAGCGTGTTATCGTGGCGATGGGCTCCATCTGCGACGTGATCGAAGAGGTTATCGATTATATGATCGCCAAGGGTGAGAAGGTCGGTCTGGTTAAGTGCCGTCTGTATCGTCCCTTCTGCGCGGACAAGCTGTCCGCCGCTATCCCCGCCACCGTTAAGAAGATTGCCGTTCTGGATCGTACCAAGGAGCCCGGTGCTCTGGGCGAGCCCATGTATCTGGACGTTGTCACCGCTCTGGCTACCCAGGGTCGCGGCGATATCCGCGTTATCGGCGGTCGTTACGGTCTGGGCTCCAAGGATACTCCTCCCTCCAGCGTGTTCGCCGTATACGACGAGCTGGCTAAGGATGCTCCCAAGGCTCAGTTCACCATCGGTATCGTGGACGATGTGACCGGTCTGTCTCTGGAGGAGAAGGCTGCTCCCAACACCGCTGCCGAGGGCACCATCGAGTGCAAGTTCTGGGGTCTGGGCGGCGACGGTACCGTTGGCGCCAACAAGAACTCCATCAAGATCATCGGTGACCACACCGATAAGTATGTGCAGGCCTACTTCCAGTATGACTCTAAGAAGACCGGCGGTATCACCATCAGCCACCTGCGCTTTGGCGATAAGCCCATCAAGAGCCCCTACTATATCAACAAGGCCGACTTTGTGGCT
>JAZQKF010000049.1:0-3878 GCA_045542015.1 Acutalibacteraceae bacterium | reverse complement strand
ACTTTCATAAAAAGGGCAGCCTTTTCGGCTGCCCTCAGCCCGTCGAAAAAGTATTTTCGACGGGCTGCTTAGAATTCCGAACTTTCTCCAAAAGTTCGGAATTCATTCTTTATTGAACGCGCAGGGGCACCCTGACGGTTCCCCCGCACACACCCCTTCCCTCCGGTGCCCGACGCGCTGCGTATCCGGATACCTGTGGGAACAGGCGAGGCAATAAGCCCCGCCTGTCGTGTTTTACATTATTTACGCAGACCCAGCTTCTCGACGATAGCACGATACCGGTTGATATCCTTCTTCGTCAGGTAGTTCAGCAGGTTGCGGCGATGACCGACCATCTTCAGCAGGCCACGACGGCTGTGGTGATCCTTCGGGTGATCCTTCAGGTGCTGGGTCAGGTCGTTGATGCGCTTGGTCAGGACAGCAATCTGAACCTCGGGGGAACCGGTATCGCCCTCGTGGGTAGCATACTGCTGCATAATGGCGGTTTTCTCTTCGGGTAACATCATAGTAATACACCTCTTCTAAAATATTTTCGTGCAACCCAGCGCCGGGAAACGGTGTGTCCCCACAGGGGCGTACTCCACGGTCCGGGAAACCGAACGCCTTTCACAGGCAGAGTATACTATACCACAGCCATTTGCAAAAGTAAAGAGTTTTTTTGCTGTATTTTCGTTATTTTTTTATATTTTAAAGTACACATCCGTGCGGCAGAGGGCGCTTGGGGTCACTCCTTCTCTGCCTTTGAGACGCCGAACAGGCGCAGCAGCACGGCGGTCAGCGCCAGCACCAGACCCGCCGCTAGCGTAAAGCCGGCCACGTAGATGAGAATGCACAGGGGGTTGGAGGGACCGAACAGCCGCTGGATCTCCGAAAAGATCGGCAGGTGGGGATCCTGATGAGGACTGAAATAGAACATATTGAAGTTGTCGGTCTCCAGCAGTCCCACGCGGTAGGCCAGCTCGTTAAGACCGATGGCTACCCCCACCGCGGTGAGGAACACCGGCAGCGCCCGCCACAGCGTGCGGACGCGGCAGGGCACGTAGCCGGTACCCAGCAGGTAGATACCCACCGTCAGCATCGAGCCGTGGCAGATCATGGTCTGGATATTGATGCCCACCGTGCCGATGAACACGTCGCCGGGATGGATCATCACGCACAGACCCGCGAACACCGCAAAGGTGGCCAGATAGGCGCTCAAAGAGCGATGCACCCGTCCCCGTGTCAGACCCGCCAGCAGACCCACGTACATAGGGGTGGAACAGAACTGCCACGGGAAAATGTACCAGGGGAAATCCGCCGTAATCACCCCGTCCGCATAGTGGAAGGTGTAATTGATGATCTTGTAGACCTCCAGCGCCATCACGATCAGTGCCGTGATCAGCATCACCCGCCGCGCATAGCGGGCGCTGTCCTTCAGCCACAGACACAGCACCACGCCCGCCGCCACCGACGCCGCGAAAAACATAAGGTGAAACCAGCCGAAGGTTGTGGGCGTGGGCATCTGCGTATCCAATATTCTCAATAGGTCGACCCAAAACATCGTCTTCCCCTCCTTGGATTTCGATCGAAGTTAGTATACCACGCCATCGGAGGAAAAGAAACAATTATGACAGAATTGTAACCACTTAGAATAGAAAAACGGCAGGGTCTCCCCTGCCGTTTGGTGTTAACCGATCACGTATACGTTTAGATTGCGAGCGCCGAACCAGCAGCACTCCTGATAGGAGCCCATATACAGGTCCGCCACCGCACTGCCCCGTCGGGCAAAGCTGCCGGTATCCGCCGCCACAGCGTAGCCGTACACGAATTTGCCGTCCGCCGAGGTGATCCACAGCTTAGAGCCGTAGGGGATCTTTCGGGGATCCACCGCCACGGTGCCCACGCCCAGGCGCATACCCGATGCACCGTAGGAGCCGGTGGCATAGGCGGTGCAACGACCGCTGAACTTCTTTTTGTAGTTCACCGGCTGATTTTTGGAATCCAGCTTCACGCTGAAGGGTGCCTTGGAGATGGGGGTGCCGTAATTGGAACCCTTGATCATCACGCGGGTCACCGGCTTCTTGGTGACGTCCTCCTTGATGACCTTGGTCTCGGTCACCTCGCCGTTGACGATCACCTTGCGATAGGTCAAGGTGCGCTGACCGTTGGCGCCCTCCTTGTCCAGCTTGGTCACACCGGGCTGCAGCACGGCGGTATAACGATACTTGGTCTCGTAGGGGATGGTCTCCTTGACCGTATACTCCTCGTAAGCCACACGATCCACCTGAATCAGCATACCCTCCTCGATGGGGGTCTTTTGCTTGTAGCTGACGCGGTCCAGCTCGCCTACGGTCACGTCTGCCTTTTCCAGCGCATCCGCCACCGTACCCTCGGTCATATGCACCAGGGTGGACAGGCCGTCCGCCTGGACTTCCACCACCACGGCGCGATCCACCTCGATGACCGCGTCATCGGCATTCACCGACACGGCGTCGTGGACGTCCAGCGATACGCCGGCGTCGGACAGCACCTGATAGGGATCGTCACGCATGGTGACCACCACGCGGCTGTCATCGCCGTCGTTGACCGTCACCACGTGGGAATTGACCGAGATGCCAAAGGCCAGGGACAGGGTCACCGCGCACATGAGCACGCCGGCAAATACACGGCGGGTCACGACGTAGTGCACCTTATGCCACACGTTTTTCATTGTGTTCTTAAATTGTTCCATATTGTCTTCCTTTCTGCCGTGGGGCTCGATCGGTCCGAATATAAGATAGTGTGGTGCGGCGCCCGCAAACTTATGCAACGGCCGCACACCGAACCGAGCCTGATGGACGGAGGGGGTATCCCGAAGGGATCACTCCGTCCTGCGGAAATTGGGTCAAATCTGGTACTTCGCCCATTATAACCGCCAAAATTGGTGCTGTCAACCAATGCAAAAGGGGTGTTTTTTGGTGCTTTTGCACAAAGAAACGGTGATTTCCTCCACCAAGAGGCTTGTTCGACCACCGGCGTTTCGGCGAGATTTCGTGGGCACCCCAAAACAACAAAAATCAACGATTTTTAGAGATTTTGCGAAGAAAAATCGGTAAAAAATCGAAAAAAAGCACGTTTTCGGCATAAAAATTCCCATTTTTTGACAGAATTGGGAATAAAATCAAAAATTTTGCCATCCGTCGAAATTTTTGTGCAACCGGCCGAAATAACCCACCCGAAAGGAGCGTAAAAAGCGATTTTGAGCCTTTTCGGAGAGGAAAATGGGGCGTTTTTGACAGGTTGAGGAGATAAAAAATACTTTTTCGCGCATAAAAATACAAAATCGGCAAAAATACCATTTGCAAAAGACAAATAAAATACCGCAGCCGAGAAACGGCTGCGGTGTGGCAGGTCGATTTTTGGTTTTCCGTCCTTTGGAGGGTGCGGGTACTTCGCGGGCGGCAGATCGCCGCCCCTACGGATTCTATATGGGGTGGTGTTGTAGGGGACGGGTTTCCCGTCCCGTATGAATCCCCCCGTCAAAAATCAAAGATTTTTGCCACCCCCCTTTAGGCAAGGGGGGCTTGATTCTATTCGAATTGGATAGGAATTGTAGGGGCGATTCACGAATCGCCCGTCGACTACCTCTCCGTCAAAAATCAGAGATTTTTGCCACCTCCCCTGACAAGGGGAGGCAAGGATTCTATATTACGTTGGATAATGGCGTAAGGGAGGGTAGAATTCAGGTACAGGGGGGCGGAGGTTACTCCTCCCCCTCCTGCTGGGCGGCGATGTCTGCGGCGGGGCGCAGGCGTCCCTCATCGTCAAAGGCCATCACGGTGGCCTCCGACTTGGTATACTTAAGAATATCGCGGATGCGGTATTTGTCCTGCTCGGTCATAAAGGTGTAGGCGGCTCCC
>JAZQKF010000048.1:0-18154 GCA_045542015.1 Acutalibacteraceae bacterium | reverse complement strand
CCCCGGGATACGGTACCTACCAAACGCGTAGAATCTGCCATAAAATCGATCGGTCCTTTCCTTATATGGAATGCGGATAATTCTTACTCAAATAATAATACTCTCTGCAGGCTTTTGTGTCAATAATCGGATGCGGATTTTGTGAAAAATAAACGGAATTTTTTGTTGTAAACCGGGGTGTTTTTTGCGAATTTTTTGCCTTTGTTTTGCGAAAATCTCCCAGTCAGTCCCTCCTGCGAAACTTGCGAGAAATTTGTTGAGAAAAAGACTGGACAAACCCATACTTTTGCAGTATAATGGTTGGGATTAAGTGTCCATTCAAGGAGGAACACCACTATGAACAACGCAAAACGCATTCTCTGCTCGGTACTGGCGGTGGCTATGCTGCTGTCGATCATGCTGACCGGCTGCTCCATGCCCAAGATCACCTTTAAGGGCACCGGCGACGTGGCCGCCCACTACGGCGACACCGCCATTTCCACCGGTGAGTATCTGGCCTATCTGTATATGAACTTCAACAACGTCTACCAGAATTACTACTACTACGCCCAGTACGGTATGGATCCCTGGGAGCAGGTCGTCCCCTACGGCGAGGATGATGAGGAGCTGCCTCTGGCCGACTACATCACCGCCGCCACCAAGGACTCCATCTCCCGCATCGTTGCTCTGGAGAAGATCATGAAGGACAACGGTCTGGAGTGGCTGGAAGAGGACGAGGAGAGCGTCAACGAGGAGCTGGCCACCATGGAGCCCGACGCCTTCATCGACTACGGCATCAGCAACGACAGCTTCACCAAGGCGTACAAGAATATGATGCTGACCGAGTACTCCGTGTTTATGGGTCTGTACGGCAAGGGCGGCATCAACGAGGTCAAGGACACCGAGATCCGCAAGTATTTCAACAAAAACTACCTGTCCTATAAGATGATCACCGTCAACCTGACCGACGATCAGGGCAAGGCGCTGAGCAAGGAGGACAAGCAGAAGCAGCTGGATCTGCTGAACGGCTATCTGAAGATCTACAACGAGAAGGGCTTCGAGAAGGCCATGGATGCCTACAACAAGGACAACGCCGCCGAGGGCGAAACGGTGACCGCCTCCAAGGATGAGGAAAACCGCAACGATATGGACGCCACCGAGCTGGATTCCGACACCGTTAAGGCCATCCGCAGCGTTGAGGTGGGTAAGGCCAAGATCGTGGAGTACGGCGGCGATGACGAAAAGAATCCCACCACCGCCTCTCTGATCGTCCGTCTGGACATTAACGAGCCCAAGGACCTGTACACCGACTCCTACGAGTCCATCCTGTACGCCCTCAAGCAAGAGGACTTCGACAAGGAAGTGGACGAGATGATGGATAAGATCACCGTCCAGTTCAACGACAAGGTCATCAGCAAGTGCGACCCCAAGGAGTTCGCAGAGGAATAATCCCCGACGCAAAAGGAGCCATCCCCCATGGGATGGCTCCTTTTTTTATCCCGTATAATCCTCCAGCAGGATGGACAGACTGCTGTCGTCCTCCGCAGGCACTCCCTCCAGCACCTCCTGCCGCTGCTGGGGCGGCAGGGTGTCCACGTACACGTCGAACACCTGCCGCGGATAGGGGCTGTCCCCCTCAAACACCGCCACCTGTCCCTCCCACGCACCGATGGTGTAGCGGGAGGGGCGCTGCACCGCATCGGACGGCATCACGTAGCGAAACAGAACGAACAGAATCACCGACGCCAGCATCAGCGACACCGCCAGCGCCCACAGAAGTGTTTTCCACACGGCAGACATTTCCATCCCCCCTCGAGTCATCTTAAGTATGCCCGAACATCGGCGGAATATCAAAACTTATTCCCCCATACAAGTAAAATTCCGTGAAAATGCAGAAAATTAGTGGAAATGCTATTTTGGGTTTGACATTTGCGTCGTTTTGCAATACTATTATGGTGTATATTTATGTTAATTAGGGTAGTATCCCTTTTTCATCCTTATTCGCCGACCGAAAGGAGCGGACCTATGAACTCTCTGATACTGAAAATCAAACGGTTTTTCCGCCGTCTGCCCGCCGCCGCCAAGCAGTGGGTGGCGGAGCTGCCTGCCCGTCTGAAGGCGTGGGTCATCTCGCTGGTGCGCCCCACCCCCCAGCAGAAGCAGAAGCGCCGCCGCCGCGCCAAGCGGATCGGCAACGCCGTGCTGGCGGTATTCCTGGTGGGTGTCATCACGGTCAGCATCGTAGGCTGTATGCTGGTGGTGTACATCTACAACACCTTCGACGCCGACGCCTACATCCCCATTCTGGGTGAGATGTCCATGGACAACCGCTCGGTCATCTACGTCAAGGACGACAGCGGCAAGTTTGTGCCCTATCACAACCTGCTGGGCGGTACCTCGGTGTGGACCGACATCGACAAGATCCCGCTCCATATGCAAAACGCCGTGGTGGCCATCGAGGACGAGCGCTTCTGGGACCACGAGGGCGTGGATCTGAAGCGTACCGTGGGCGCCATGATCAACCTGGTGGCCAACCGCGTATTCAACCTGGGTTCTCAGGAATACGGCGGCTCCACCATCACCCAGCAGCTTATTAAGGTGACCACACAGAACAAGGACCACAGCATCAAGCGTAAGGTCAACGAAATTATGGCCGCCAGCGCCATGGAGGCCACCGAATACACCAAAGAGGAGATCCTGGAGGGATACCTCAACAACGTGCCCCTGACCGGTGACCTGGTGGGTGTGGGCATCGGTGCCCGCGCCTATTTCGGTAAGGAGCTGCAGGAGCTGAGTCTGGCGGAGTGCGCGGTGCTGGCCAGCATCACCAACAACCCCAGCATCTACGACCCCTACGCCCACCCCGAGAACGTCCGCCAGCGTCAGCTGCTGGTGCTGGGCAAGATGTACGAGTGCGAATTCATCACCAAGGACGAGTACGTCAATGCGGTCAACCAGGAGCTGGTGTTTAAGAGCAGTAACGTCCGCCAGCAGACCCAGGATTACTACGTGGACCTGGTGGTGGAGGACGTCATCGCCGACCTGATGGAGGACTACGGCTACACCTACACCTACGCCAATAATATGGTCTACTACGGCGGTCTGAACATCTATTCCGCCGAAGACCCCGAGCTGCAGGCCAAAGTGGAGGCCATCTTCGCCGACGAGGATAACTTTCCCGAGCACCGCGACGGGGACAAACAGGATCCCCAGGCCTGTTTCTTCGCCGTAGACTATGACGGCCGCGTGATGGTCACCGTCGGCGGTCGCGGCAAAAAAGAGGACAACCGCGTGCTCAACCGCTCCACCCAGTCGGTGCGCTCCCCCGGCTCCTCTATGAAGCCCATCACCTCCTACGGCCCCGCCATCGCGGAGAATATGGTGCACTATTCCTCGATGATGAGGGATGCCCCCATCACCCTGCCCAACGGCGATAAGTGGCCCCACAACTATGAAATGAAGACCACCCCCGACCGCGGCAACGTGCTGCTGGGCGTGGCTCTGCAGAAATCGCTCAACACCGTTGCCGCCCGTCTGGTGCAGCAGCTGGGCACCGAGCGCAGCTATAACTACGCCACCAACACCTTCCACCTGACCACCCTGGTGGAATCCAAGGAGGATGGCGGGCAGATCTTCACCGACAACGCCCTGTCCCCCCTGGCACTGGGCGCTCTCACCGACGGTGTCACCGCCCGTGAGATGACCGCCGCCTACGCCATCTTCGGCAACGGCGGCTACTACTGTGAGCCCTACACCTATTACCAGGTGACCCGCGGTCAAGGTGAGGACGAGACACCTCTGCTGACCGGCGGTCAGAAGTCCTCGTTGGCGATGGATCCCCAGTCCGCCTACGTGATGGTCAACCTGCTGCAGCGGGTCGTCAAGCAGGGTACCGCCTGGAACGGCGTGGGTCAGAACTGGAAGAACTGGCCGGTGTACGGCAAGACCGGTACCTCCGAAAGTGAGAAGGACGTGTACTTCGCCGGCGGCACCGCCTACTACTGTGCCTCCTCCTGGTTCGGCTACGACAACAACGACGAGCTGTCCAAATTCCAGACCGGCTACGCCAAGAGCCTGTGGAACAAGGCTATGAAGGTGCTGCACGAGAATAAGCAGATTAAGAAATTCGAAAAGCCGGAGGAAGGCATCGAAACGCTGAAATATTGTACCGAAACGGGTCAGCTGGCCACGGATAAGTGCAAAAAGACCGAGAAGGGCGTGTATAAGACCGACTTTAAGCCCGACCTGTGCGAGCTGCACGGCGGAAAGCCGGCCAACAAGGACGAGAACGCCGAGGATACCTCCTCCACCGAGTCCACCACCACGACCACCAGCGGTACTACCGGTACCACCTCCACCGACTCCACCACCTCTGCCACCGAATCCACCACGGCTCCCACCTCCGCACCCACCGACGTGCAGGTGCCGGAGCAGCCGGACAACGGAGAGGATCCGGTAGCGGAAACTCCGTAAGTGTTTAAAGAAAAAGGATTGATGAAATGATTTCCATAGCCATATTGGGCCACGGCGTGGTCGGCTCCGGCGTTGCCGAGGTGCTGATGCACAACGAAAAAGGCATCACCGCCAAGGCGGGCGACAAGATTCGGGTGACCCGCATTCTGGATCTGCGCACCTTCCCCGACCTGTCCTACGCCCACCTGTTCACCACCGACTATAACGACATCCTCAACGACCCGGACATCCGCATCGTGGTAGAGACCATGGGCGGTCTGCACCCCGCCTACGACTACGTCAAGGCGGCACTGCTGGCGGGCAAGAGCGTGGTCACCTCCAACAAGGAGCTGGTGGCCGCCAAGGGCGACGAGCTGCTGCAGATCGCCAAGGATAACAACCTGAACTTCCTGTTCGAGGCCAGCGTGGGCGGCGGTATCCCGATTCTCCGTCCCATGGACCAGTGTCTGGCCGCCAACGAGGTGTTCGAGGTGGCGGGTATCCTCAACGGTACCACCAACTTTATGCTCACCAAAATGATCAAAGAGGGCATGTCCTTCGACGGGGCGCTGGCGCTGGCTCAGCAGCTGGGCTATGCCGAGCGGGATCCCTCCGCCGACGTGGAGGGTCACGACGCCTGCCGCAAGATCTGCATCCTGGCCTCTCTGGCCTTTGGCAAGCACGTGCTGCCCGACGAGGTGCACACCGAGGGCATCACCACCATCACCGAGGAGGACGTGAAATACGCCGCCGCCTGCGGCTGCGTGATTAAGCTGGTGGGTCGCGCCACCCGCACCGAGGACGGCAAACTGTTCTGTCTGGTGTCGCCTATGGTGCTGCCCGCCGACAACCTGCTGGCGGACGTGAACGACGTGTTCAACGCCATTATGGTCCGCGGCGACAGCGTGGGCGACGTGGTGTTCGTAGGGCGCGGCGCCGGAAAGCTGCCCACCGCCAGCGCGGTGGTGGCGGACGTCATCGACGAGGTCAAGCACCTCAAGGCCCGCAAATACCTGTTCTGGGGTCCCCACGAGGAGGGTCACGTCCGTGACTACCGTCTGGCCCCCTGCCGTATGCTGCTGCGCTTCTCCTGTCAGGAGGATGCCGGCGCGCTGATGCAGATCGGTCAGGTGTTCGGCGACGTGCGGATGGTCACCATCCCCGACGCCCCCGCCAACGAGGTGGCGTTTATCACCCCCTGTATGCCGGAATATCTGCTGAATGAAAAAATTGCCGGTTTCACCGGTATGACTCTGACCCGCCGACTGCGGATGTATTGATCGTGAGGTGCCAAATATGTTAGTTGTACAGAAATTCGGAGGTAGCTCGGTGGCGGATGCCGAACGCGTGATGCGTGTGGCCGGCATCATCACCGACACCTACAAGCAGGGCAACGACGTGGTGGTGGTGGTTTCCGCCCAGGGCGATACCACCGACGACCTGATCGCCAAAGCCCGCGAGCTCAATCCCCGCGCCAGTAAGCGGGAGATGGATATGCTGATGTCTGCCGGCGAGCAGATCTCCATCTCTCTGCTGGCTATGGCCATCGACGCGCTGGGATACCCCGCCATCTCCCTGCTGGGATGGCAGGCCGGCTTTGAGACCAACACCAAGTACGGTGCCGCCCGCATTAAGCGGGTGAACCCCGAGCGCATCCGCGCCGAGCTGGATAAAAACCGCATCGTCATCGTGGCGGGATTCCAGGGACTCAACCGCTTTGAGGACGTCACCACCCTGGGCCGCGGCGGCTCCGACACCAGCGCGGTGGCCATCGCCGCCGCTATGCGGGCGGATCTGTGCCAGATCTATACCGACGTGGACGGCGTGTATACCGCCGACCCCCGCAAGATCCCCGGCGCCCGTAAGCTGGACGAGATCACCTATAACGAGATGCTGGAGATGGCTACCTCCGGCGCACAGGTGCTGAACAATCGCTCTGTGGAAATGGCTAAAAAATACAACGTGGAACTGGAGGTCCTGTCCAGCATCACCCGTGCGGCAGGCACCAAGGTCAAGGAGGTTACCAATATGGAGAAAATGCTGATCAAAGGTGTAGCAAAGGACGAGGGCGTTGCCCGTGTGGCTCTCATCGGTGTGCCGGATAACCCCGGTATCGCCTTTAAGGTCTTCTCCCGCGTGGCAAAGGCTCACATCTGCGTGGACAACATCCTGCAGTCCGTCGGCCGTGACGGCACCAAGGATATTGCCTTCACCGTCCCCGCGGACGATGCCGACGCCGCCGTAGAGTCTCTGCGCGACTACTGCGATATGGTGGGTGCCCAGAGCCTGCAGGTGGAGAAGGATGTGGCCAAGATATCCATCGTGGGCGCCGGTATGGAAACCCACGAGAACGTGGCCGCCGGTATGTTCGAGGCGCTGGCGGATGCCGGCATCAACATCCAGATGATCTCCTCCAGCGAGATCCGCGTATCCGTGCTGGTGGAGAAAAAGGACGCCGACCGCGCCGTGGCCGCCGTCCACCGCCATTTCTTCGGCGAATAATCCCGATACCGTCCAAGCAGGCAGAGTCGCATGACTCTGCCTGCTTTTTTTGTATATTCGGCGTCCTTTTTCGCATAGTAACGATGGGATTTTCTTGCTTGTTAAATACTGGACGATCATTGACAAAACCCATCTAAACATTTATTATATAAGGTGATGTTTTATGCCCCTGCGGCGTTCCGCAATTACTGAAGAAAGGTGTATGAACTATGGCATCTATGCTCCACGGGGTACACGTACCCCACCGAAAAAACACCCGAAAAGTGGCCGTGCTGCGGATGACCCCTCCCCAGACGGTCGAGATCCCCATGAGTATGCACATCGGTCGCCCTGCCACCCCCATCGTCAAGGTGGGTGACACGGTTAAGGTGGGTCAGAAGATCGGCGAGGCGGATGGCTACATCTCCTCCCCCATCTACGCCAGCGTGTCCGGCAAGGTGAAAAAGATCACCGACTTTCTGCTGTACAACGGCACCACCACCCCCGCGGTGGTGATCGAGTCCGACGGCGAGATGGCGGTGGCCGACACCGTCGCGCCCCCCACCGTCAACTCCCGTGAGGAGCTGGTAGCCGCCATCAAGGAGAGCGGCATCGTGGGTCTGGGCGGCGCCGGCTTCCCCACCTACGTGAAGTTCGACGTGAACCCCGCCCGCATCGACTATCTGATCATCAACGGCGCCGAGTGCGAGCCCTACGTGACCAGCGACACCATCACCATGGTCAACCGTGCCGACGATATGGCCTACGCCCTGAAGGCGCTGGCACAGCACATGGGCATCCGCCAGGTGATCATCGGCATCGAGAACAATAAAAAGACCGCCATCCGCACCATGCGGCATATGGCCGCCGGCATCTCCGAGTGCGCCGTGCAGGTGCGCTCTCTCCCCTCCCTGTATCCCCAGGGCGGTGAAAAGGTGCTGGTCTACCACACCACCGGTCGGGTGATCCCCACCGGCAAGCTGCCCATCGATATGGGCTGTGTGGTCATCAACTGCACCACCCTGGCCGCCATCGGCGCCTATCTGCAGAGCGGTATGCCGCTGGTAGAGAAATGCGTCACCGTGGACGGCGGCTGTGTCAAGGAGCCCCGCAACGTCATCGCCCCCATCGGCACCGCCATCCGCGACCTGTTCCAGGTCTGCGGCGGGCTGAAGCACGAGCCTGCCAAGTACGTGTACGGCGGTCCTATGATGGGCGTCACCGTGCCCAACGACTCGGCCCCCGTGCTCAAGGCCACCAACGCGGTGCTGGCGCTGCGCGCCCGCGAGGCCAAGCTGCCTAAGACCACCAACTGCATCCGCTGCGGCTCCTGCACCAACGTGTGCCCCTTCGGTCTGGCGCCCGCCGCCATCTCCCACTGCGTTAAGCTGGGTGAGGTGGACGCCCTGGAGGCGCTGCACGTGGACGCCTGTATGGAGTGCGGCTGCTGCAGCTTCATCTGCCCCGCCAACCGTCCGCTGGTACAGAGAAACCAACTGGGCAAGGCTATGCTGAAAGAAAAGAGAGCAAAGGAGGGAGCACAATGAGCAGTCTGACCAAGCTTACCGTATCTCCCCATATCCACAGCGGTCGTTCCACCGGCCGCATTATGCTGGACGTGATCATCGCCCTGCTGCCGGCGTTTGCCGCCGGCGTCTACATCTTCGGTCTGCGGGCTCTGGCTGTCGCTGCTGTGTGCATCGGCTGCTGCGTCGCCTTTGAGGCGCTGTATAATCTGATGGTGAAAAAGGATCAGACCATCGGCGATCTGTCCGCCGTCGTCACCGGCCTGCTGCTGGCGATGAACCTGCCTGTGAACATCCCCCTGTGGCAGTGCGCCGTGGGCGCTCTGTTCGCCATCATCGTGGTGAAATGCCTGTTCGGCGGCATCGGCCAGAATCTGGTCAACCCCGCCATCGCCGCCCGTGTGTTTATGCTGGTGGCCTTCGGCTCTATGGCCGCTCCCGCCTTTCCCGCGGCGGACACCGTGTCCTCCGCCACCCCTCTGGCGGCGGAGAAGATGCCCGATCTGCTGACCCTGCTGCTGGGCACCCACGGCGGTGCCATCGGCGAGACCTGCGCCATCGCTCTGATCGCCGGCGGCGTGTACCTGCTGATCCGTCGGGTCATCATCTGGCAGATCCCCGTGCTGTACATCGCCACCGTATTCGTTTTCTCCTTCTTTATGGAGGGCTTCAGCGTGGTCGCCGCTCTGTCCCAGGTGCTGGCAGGCGGTCTGATGATCGGTGCCATCTTTATGGCCACCGACTACGTCACCTCGCCCCCCACCCCCTGGGGTAAGGCCATCTTCGGCATCGGCTGCGGCGTGATGACCTGCATCATCCGCTATTTCGGCAGCTATCCCGAGGGCGTATCCTTCGCCATCCTGTTTATGAACATTCTCACCCCCTATATCAGCATCTGGACCCGTCATAAGGTCTTCGGAGTGGGAGGTGCCAAATGATGAAAAAGCATATTATCAGCGTGGTGACCCTGGTGGCCATCGTGGGCGTTATGGCCCTGCTGCTGGCCGCCACCAACGCCATCACCGCCCCCATCATCGAGAAAAACCAGTCTGCCGCCGCCAACCAGGCGCTGCTGCAGGTGATGCCGGAGGGCACCGACTTTGAGCCGGTGGCGCTGGGCGACTATCAGCTGCCCGGCACCGTCACCGAGGCCCACCGCGAGACCGCGGGCAAGGGCTACGTGGTCACGCTGACCACCAAGGGCTACGGCTCCGACTTTGTGATTATGTGCGGCGTTTCCGCCGATGGCGTGGTGACCGGCGCGGTCTGCCTGTCCTCCAACGAAACGCTGGGTAAGGAAAAAGAGTACGGTGAGACTTTCACCGGCAAGAACGCCGACGAGGTGGAGTCCACCGACACCATCGCCGGTGCCACCATGACCACCGCCGCCTATAAGAGTGCTGTCAAGGACGCTCTCAACGCCGCCATCATCCTGGGCGGCGGCAGCGCCGACCTGCGCAGCGAGGAGGAGATCCTGGCTGACAACCTGAAGGCGGCTCTGCCCGACGGCGACACCTTCCACAAGTGGTTCGCCACCGTGGAAATTGACGGCGTGGACGCCGTCTACGTGGCGGACAACGGCAAGGGCTACGTCTGTGTCGCCACCGCCGAGGAGATCGGCGAGGACTTCACCGGCGAATTCATCGGCTTTGACGCTGACGGCAAGGTGGTTACCGCCGGCAGCACCAAGAACACCGCCGCCGCCGAAAAGGCTGTTGCCAAGGTCATTGCCGACGCAGAAACCGCCTATGCCGCCATCGATCTGGAAACCTATCCCGATATTCACCAGAACATCACCGAGATTCTGGAAACCAACAACGGCAACTATATCCTGACCATCAACGCCGCCGGCTACGGCATCAAGGGCGGCGACCAGTGGCACCCCGCCAGCGGCGAGTATATCGTCGTCAAGGTCTGCATCTCCCCCGAGGGTAAGATCATCGACTGTGTGACCGTATCTCAGAAAGAGAGCGAGAACATCGGCGACGCCTGCGCCAAGGAGGAGTTCTACGGTCAGTTCGACGGCAAGACCGCCGACACCCTGTCCGAGGTAGACGCCATCAGCGGCGCCACCATCACCACCGACGGCTATATGGAGGCCATCCGGCGTTGTCTGGATGCCGTTAAGATTCTGGAAGGAGGTGCCAAGTAATGAAACGTGACAGCAACGTCGCCACCCTGTGGCGGGGTATTCTGAAGGAAAACCCCGTACTGGTGCTCATTCTGGGCACCTGCCCCACCCTGGCCACCACCACCACGGTGGACGGTGCCTTCGGTATGGGCATCGCCGCTATGCTGGTGCTCATCTGCTCCAACGTGTTTATTTCCCTGCTGCGCAAGATCATCCCCGACACCATGCGCATCCCCTGCTATATCGTCATCATCGCCGGCTTCGTCACCATCGTCAAGATGCTGGTGCAGGCCTATCTGCCCGATCTGTACGAGACACTGGGCGTGTATCTGGATCTGATCACGGTCAACTGCATCATCCTCGGTCGTGCCGAGATGTTCGCCAGCAAGCACCCCGTGGTCAAGTCCGCTATGGACGGCATCGGCATGGGTCTGGGCTTTACCCTGGCCCTCACCGCCATGGCCACCGTCCGTGAGGTGCTGGGCAACGGCTCCTTCGCCGGTATGCCCATCCCCTTCCTGGAGAACTACAAGATCGAGGTGCTCACCAAGGCTCCCGGCGGTCTGCTGGTGTACGGTCTGCTGATCGCCCTCATCTACGTCATCACCAAGGGCAAGGCACCGGTAAAGAAGTCCTTCTCCTGCGCCGGCTGTCCCAACGCCTCCACCTGCCACACCGGCGGGTGTCAAGAGAAAGGAGTTGAGCACTAATGGATATTAAGTATTTGGCAATTATCCTGTTCGGCTCCATCCTGACCAACAACTACGTGCTGGCTCGATTCCTGGGCATCTGCCCCTTCCTGGGCGTGTCCAAGAAGCTGGATCAGGCCTCCGGCATGGGCATCGCGGTGACCGCGGTCATGCTGCTGGCCACCGCCGTCACCTGGCCCATCCAGTATTACGTGCTCAACCCGCTGAATATGGGCTATATGCAGAATATCGCCTTTATTCTGGTCATCGCCGCTCTGGTGCAGATGCTGGAATTGCTGCTCAAGAAATTCTCCCCCGCCCTGCACAAGGGTCTGGGCGTGTATCTGCCCCTGATCACCACCAACTGCGCCGTGCTGGGCGTCACCATCAACAACATCAACGACCAGTACACCTTCCTGCAGTCCATGATCAGCTCTCTGGGCTGCGGTCTGGGCTTCCTGCTGGCGATGGTGCTGTTCTCCGGTCTGCGCAGCCGCATCCACGAGTATGAGATCGCCAAGCCCTTCCAGGGGCTGCCGGTGACCCTCATCGCCGCCGCCTTCATCTCCCTGGCCTTTATGGGCTTCGGCGGTGTGGTGGAAAACATCTTCGCGTAAAGGAGGGGAACGATTATGAACAACGTGATTGCTCTGGCTATTGACCTGAACGCCATTCTCGTCCCCTTCGCCATCATCGCCGGTATCGCGCTGGTGCTGGGCATCCTGTTAGCGGTGCTCTCCCACTTTTTCTCGGTGCCGGTGGACCCCACCTTCACCAAGATCCGCGAGTGCCTGCCCAGCGTCAACTGCGGCGCCTGCGGCTATGCGGGCTGTGACGACTACGCCACCGCCCTGGCAAACGGCACCGAAAAGCGCGCCGGTCTGTGCATCCCCGGCACCAAGGCTGTCGCCGAGCAGATCGGCAACATCCTGGGTATGGATGCGGTGGACGAAACCTTCCAGGACGTGGTGGCCTACGTGGCCTGCAACGGTCACTGTGACGCCGCCCGACACAAGGCCGTCTATGAGGGTGTGCCCACCTGCGACGCCGCCTCCCGCCTGTACGGCGGTCAGGGCGCCTGCAACTACGGCTGTCTGGGCTACGGCGACTGCGCCGCTGCCTGCCCCGCCACCGCCATCTGTATGATCGACGGCATCGCCCACGTGGACACCAGCCGCTGTATCGGCTGCAGTCTGTGCACCAGAACCTGCCCCAAGGGCATCATCCATATGCTGCCCCAGAATACCGCCGTCGCCGTTATGTGCAGCAACAAGGACAAGGGCGCCGACGCCCGCAAGGCCTGCGACAACGCCTGCATCGGCTGTAAGAAGTGCGAAAAGACCTGCCCCCACGGTGCCATCACGGTGGTGGATAATCTGGCGCACATCGACTACGACAAGTGCACCGGCTGCGGCGCCTGCGTAGAGGTCTGTCCCACCGGCTGTCTGAAGAAGGTATTCTTCCCCGATCTGCCGGAGGGCGTCATCGCCGAGGATCTGATGGAATAATATGAAGACCGACAACAAACGCAAGCTCCGCAACGATCTGATGCTCATCGCCGTCCTGCTGACGGTATCTGTCCTGGCGGGATTGTGCCTGTGGCTGATCCGCGGTGAGGGGGATACCGTCACCGTCACGGTGGACGGGGACACCTACGGTGTCTATTCCCTCACCGAGGAACGGGAGGTGGAGATCACCACCCCCCACGGTCGCAACCTGCTGGTCATCCGCGACGGACGGGCACAGGTGACCGAAGCCGACTGCCCCGACGGCATCTGCGCCAACCACCGCCCCATCCACCGCAGCGGCGAGAGCATCGTCTGTCTGCCCCACAAGGTGGTGGTGACCGTCACCGCCACCCACTCAGACACACCCGACGTTGTGGTATAGGGGGTACGGTATGAAGCAAACGACAAAACGCATCGCCCTATTGGGTGTGTGCACCGCGCTGGCGCTGGCGCTGGCCTATATCGAGGCCATCCTGCCCCCTGTGGTCAACGCTGTGCCCGGCATCAAAATGGGTCTGCCCAACATTATCATCGTGTTCGTGCTGTACCGCTGCGGCTGGAAGCAGGCCGCCGCCGTATCCCTCGTCCGCGTGGTGCTGATGCTGCTGATATTCGGCAACCCCGTATCCTTCGCCTACAGCGTCACCGGCGCCCTGCTGAGCCTCGCCGCCATGTCCCTGCTTAAGCGATGGGATAAGCTGTCGGTGGTGGGTGTCAGCGTCACCGGCGCCGTGCTGCACAACGTGGGTCAGATCCTGATGGCCATGCTGCTGATGAACACCGCCGAACTGGGGTATTACCTCATCGTGCTGGCGGTCACCGGCACCGTCGCCGGTGTGCTCATCGGTCTGTGCGGCCATCTGGCCATCCGACGGATCCCTACGCATATTGTTTAAAATTTAACAAACATTCGGGAAACCTATTGACAGCGCTATGGATTATGTAGTAAAATAGATGTGTTGTCCCGCACGTGGGACATTTTTACAAGTCATTCGCAACCCCTATTTCATTATTGAAGGAGTTCTGTTTATGAAAAAGATTGTATCCCTGATGCTGTGCATCGCCCTGCTGTGCACCATGGTCGCTCTGACCGGTTGCTCCGCTACCACCCTGAAGTTTGGTGCCGGCGTGTGCGTCAGCACCCCCTCCACCGCCGATGCCACCGCCGATAAGAACGGCAACGGCTCTGTAGAGGTGACCATCGCCGCCGTGACGGTGGATGCGGGCGGCAAGATCGCTTCCTGCGCGCTGGACACCATTCAGACCAAGGTAGATTTCACCGCCGACGGTAAGGGCGTGGCCGCCGCCGAGTTCAAGACCAAGCGCGAGCTGGGCGACAGCTACAATATGGTCGCCTACGGCAAGGGTCAGGCTATGAACGGCGGCGACGTCACCAAGGAGTGGTACCAGCAGGTTGACGCTCTGGAGGACGTCGTGGTCGGCAAGACTCTGGACGAGGTCAAGGCTCTGGTGGTGGACAACTACCGCGGCAACGACGAGGTCATCGCCGCCGGCTGCACCATCGGCATCAACGATCTGATCCTGGCCATCGAGAAGGCCTATAACAACGCCGTCGAGTCCGACGTGACCGCCGACGCCACCCTGAAGGTCACCGCCTACGCCTCCCAGACCAACGAGGACGCCACCGCCGACAAGGACGGTAAGAGCGAGGTCGAGACCTACGTGTTCGCCGCCGCTGTGGACGGCGAGGGCAAGGTGGTTGCCGCCACCAGCGACTGCGTGGCCGTTTCCTTCACCTTCTCTGCCGCCGGCAAGTCCACTCTGGACACCACCAAGGCCATCCAGTCCAAGCGCGAGCTGGGCGACAACTACGGTATGGTCGCCCACGGCGGCGCTGCCAAGGAGTGGTACCAGCAGGTCGACGCCTTTGACGCCCAGTGCGTGGGCAAGACCGGCGCCGAGATCGCCGGTCTGATGGGTAGCGACGGCAAGGGCGTGGAGAGCGTCCAGACCGCCGGCTGCACCATCTACGTCAACGGTCTGGTCAAGGCTGCGTCCAAGATCGGCTGATCCGACACAACACGTTAAAAAAAGCGGGAGGGTCCCCCTCCCGCTTTTTCACCTTTTGGTTATGACTATGAAAAAACGACTGACGGCGGGGGTGCTGGCTGTGGCGGTCGCCTGCGGCTGCCTGCTCACCTCCTGCGCCCGTGAACCACAAAAATATTCCACCACCAGCTTTGACTATTTCGATACGGTGACCACCGTCACCGGCTATGCGGACAGTCAGGAGGAATTCGACCGCGTGGCGGAGGAGATCCTCACCGAGATGGGGGAATACCATAAGCTGTACAACGTCTACCTGCGGTACGACGGGGTGGACAACCTCTGCACCGTCAACGACCTGACCGACGGCGCCCATACCACCGTGACGGTGGACCGCCGCATCATCGACCTGCTGCTGTACGCCAAGGAGATGTATCGGCAGACCGACGGGGTGATGAACGTGGCCATGGGTAGTGTGCTGAAACTGTGGCACGACCACCGCGCTGTGGGTACGGATAGTCCTGCCGACGCCACCCTGCCCCCTATGGAACGCCTGAAGGAGGCGGCACAGCACACCGACATCGACCGAATGGTCATTGACGAAGCGGCGTGCACCGTCACCCTCACCGACCCCGCCATGCGGCTGGATGTGGGCGCTATTGCCAAGGGCTATGCGGTGGAGCGGGTCGCCCGACGGATGGAGCAGGACGACATCACCGGCTACGTGCTCAACGTGGGCGGCAACGTCCGCGCCGTCGGCGAAAAGCCGGACGGCACCGGCTGGACCGTGGGGGTGGAAAACCCCGATCCCGACGCCGACGACTATCTGGCCTATCTGGAGCTGGATGGTCAGGCGCTGGTCACCAGCGGCTCCTATCAGCGGTATTACGTGGTGGACGGACAGCGATACCACCACATCATCCACCCCGACACCCTCATGCCCGCCCACGGATTTACCTCCGTGTCGGTGGTGTGTGCTGACTCGGGACAGGGGGACGCCCTGTCCACCGCCCTGTTCTGTATGAGCCTGAGCGACGGCCAGGCGCTGGTGGAGCGCACCGACGGCGTGGAGGCCATGTGGGTCACCGAGGACGGCACCGTCACCCTCTCCGACGGGTGGAATCACTATGTGAAGCAATAAGGAAGTGTTATTATGTTTGACATCTTTGTGAACGGCTATGAAAATATCCTGCACCACATCGCCGAGGTTGCCGCGCTGACGCTGGAATTCATCGGCGTGGCTATCATCGTCGTGGGATCGATCAAATCCCTCATCCAGCTGATCAGCGGGCTCATACGCCACCGCGCCATCAACATCGTCATCGAGCTGGGCAAGACCCTGGCGCTGGCGCTGGAATTCAAGATGGGCGCCGAGATCATTAAGACGGTCATCGTCCACGATCTCAACGAGCTGGCGGTGCTGGGCATCGTCATCCTCATCCGCGCTCTGCTGGCATTCCTGATCCATTGGGAAATGAAGATGGAGAAAAAGGACGAGGAAAAGCCTGAGAAAAAAGAAGAAAAATAATGCGTCGGGAGAGTGTTTTTTCACCACTCTCCCGATTTTTTGTGTTGAAAATCCCAATACGGTGTGCTATACTACTATATTATAGTTCCTATAAACGGAGGAATCGCATTATGTTGGATATTAAGTTTATTCGGGAGAACCCCGAGCTGGTAAAAGAGAACATCCGTAAAAAGTTCAAGGACGGCAAGCTGCCGCTGGTAGACGAGGTCATTGAGCTGGATCAGAAAAAGCGCGAGGTGAACACCCGCGCCAACGAGCTGCGCGCCAACCGCAACAAGATCAGTAAGGAGATCGGCGGTCTGATGGCCAAGGGTCTGCGGGACGAGGCGGAGCAGAAAAAGCAGCTGGTCAGTCAGCAGGCGGCGGAGCTGGCTCAGTTAGAGCAGCAGGAGGCCGAGCTGGCGAAGGATCTCACCGAGCGGATGATGAAGATCCCCAACATCATCGACCCCTCCGTCCCCGTCGGTAAGAACGACGAGGACAACGTGGAGGTGCAGCGCTACGGCGAGGCCGCCGAGGCCACCTTTGAGATTCCCTATCACACCGATATTATGCAGAAGTTCAACGGCATTGACAAGGCCGCGGCAGGCAAGGTGGCCGGCGAGGGCTTCTACTACCTGATGGGTGACATCGCCCGTCTGCACAGTGCCGTACTGAGCTATGCCCGCGACTTTATGATCGACAAGGGCTTCACTTATTGCATCCCGCCCTTTATGATCCGCTCGAACGTGGCCACCGGCGTCATGAGCTTTGAAGAGATGGACGCCATGATGTACAAGATCGAGGGCGAGGACCTGTACCTGATCGGTACCAGCGAGCACTCCATGATCGGTAAGTTCATCGACACCTTTACCAATGAGAGTGAACTGCCCCTGACCCTCACCAGCTACTCCCCCTGCTTCCGCAAGGAGAAGGGTGCCCACGGCATCGAGGAGCGCGGCATCTACCGCATCCACCAGTTCGAAAAGCAGGAGATGATCGTCATCTGCAAGCCGGAGGAGAGCATGGAGTGGTTCAATAAGATGTGGAGCTATTCCGTGGAATTGTTCCGCTCGCTGGACATTCCCGTGCGCACCCTGGAGTGCTGCTCCGGTGATCTGGCCGATCTGAAGGTAAAATCCTACGACGTGGAGGCCTGGTCCCCCAAGCAGGGCAAGTACTTCGAGGTCTGCTCCTGCTCCAATCTGGGCGACGCCCAGGCACGCCGTCTGGGCATCCGCGTCAAGGGCGCCGACGGCAGCAAGTATCTGGCCCACACCCTCAACAACACGGTGGTGGCGCCCCCCCGTATGCTGATCGCCTTCCTGGAGAACAACCTGCAGTGCGTGGACGGCAAGTACTCCGTCCGCATCCCCGAGGCTCTGCGCCCCTATATGGGTGGCAAAGAGGTCATCGAGGAGAAGTAAGATGAAGCGAGATAAACTGTACCTGTTTGCGGGTTTGCTATGGATCGTGTACACGATCAACGCCCTGCTGGCCGGTCTCGGACCTTTTGAATCCATCTTTGGTATACCGCTCAGAGATCCCGAGGTAATGACCCTGTTCTTGGAGCTCCTGCTGCGACTGGTGTTGCCGGTAGTGGGCGGCTGTTTGTTGACCGTTGACTGCTTGCGCCTGTGGAAATGCCTTCCGACGAAAGGGCTGCTGGTGCCGGGGCTGCTGTGTCTGGCGGCAGATGCGGTAGCAAACGCCGTTATACGGGGAAATACATTCGCCAGCTACGTATCGGTCGTGTACGGCGCACTACTGGTTCTCTATGCTCTGCAACTGGGCGGCAAGGTCGGGGGCACTCGATGGCCCTACACGGTAGCGCTCTTGGTGGTGGGTATCGTGCTATGCATCTTTACCACATT
>JAZQKF010000047.1:0-30964 GCA_045542015.1 Acutalibacteraceae bacterium | reverse complement strand
TTGCATTTTTTGAAAGTTTGTGGTATTATATTTTGGCACGAAAATATGTGCCTTTAGCTCAGCTGGATAGAGCGTTTGGCTACGGACCAAAAGGTCAGGGGTTCGAATCCCTTAAGGCACGCCAAAAAAAGAGACTTGTTTCGACAAGTCGCTTTTTCAATGAAATTCGCCTTTCGGCGAGTGAAATAGCTTCACTATGAAATACGCTGACGCGTATGAAATATTTGCTTCGCAAATGTTGAGAGGCGAATTTTATTTCACATTTTGCATTAGCAAAATATTTCATAATCCGTAAGGATTATTTCATATTGCGTAGCAATATTTCATTGAATATGTTATAATGTTTGCAGAGGTGATATTCTTGAAAGAAAATAAACTTGTGGATTTATCAATGGACTTTTCCATTAAAGTTATAAAACTTTGCGAAAATATCAAAGGTCATTACTCACTTGTTAATCAGTTAGAACGCTCTGCAACTTCTATTGGTGCAAACATTCACGAAGCAAATTATGCTCACGGTAAAGCCGATTTTGTTGCGAAACTGCAAATAGCACTTAAAGAATGTTATGAGACTGAATATTGGCTTGAATTATTTGTAAAGTCTGAGTTAACAGATAGAGAAATTGCAAAAGATTTATATAATCAATGCGGGACGATTCGTAGAATTCTTATCGCTTCAATCAATACCGCAAAGGAGAATAATAAATGAAAGTCCGAATAATCGGTTGTAGTGGTTCGGGTAAAACATATTTTGCAAAAAGACTATCTAAAAAATATGATATACCGAATTTTGATTTAGATGATATTCAATGGGATAATAGCCAAAATTCATACGGTGTCAAAATGCCTATAGAAAAGCGTAATCAAATGTTGAATGATATATTACAACAACCTGATTGGATTATAGATGGTGTTTATTATGCTTGGGTACAGAAAAGTTTTGAAGATGCCGATATAATTTATGTGTTGGACATGCCAAAATGGCTATACAAATTTCGTATAATTAAGAGATTTATTAAAAGAAGAGTGGGTCTTGAAAAAGGTAAAAAAGAAACATTAAAGTCTGTTTGCAACCTTTTGAAATGGACTAATACTTTCCAAAACACCAATATGAAGGAAATTGTTAGAATTTTAGAACCTTATAAAGAAAAAGTTGTTTATATAAAAAAGAAAGAAGAACTACATAGGATAATAACTGATTGATTTACGAGGGTTCAAACACATAGGTTAAAAAATCAAAAGGCATCCATTTCATTCTACCTTTCCAAAATTGGGAGATAGGCTTTTGCCTATCTCCCAATTTTTATGCTCGGTCGGAGTCCCTGAAACGGTGAAGGTTTTCTAAAAAAGAAAGAAAAATCTAAAAATTTACAAATTTCCTAATGATTTTTTACGTTATCTATGTTACAATTTTTATAACTGTTGTTTTGATGCCGACTGTTTATTTCTTATTCGGCCGATTAACTTATTATATTTTTGGAGGGAGGGATCACGGTGCAGGATAAACAATGGATGAAACCGCGTCATCGTTTGGTGCGTACGTTACTGTTGCCTGTGTTCTCCCTCTATGTAAAGGCAAAATATCATATTGACATCGAAAAATTCCGCCATCAACAGAATCGGCCGTATCTTATTCTTTACAATCACCAGACGGCCTTTGACCAGTTCTTCGTGGATATCTCATTTAAAGGACCGATCTATTATCTGGCCACAGAGGATATTTTCTCTATGGGTTTTGTGTCCTCGATCATTCGGTATCTGGTGGCGCCTATCCCGATTAAGAAGCAAACGATGGATCTGTCCGCCGTTAAAACGTGCATCCGTGTGGCTAGAGAGGGCGGCTCCATCGCCATTGCTCCGGAGGGCAACCGTACCTATAGCGGTAGGACCGAGTACATTAACCCATCCATCGCCGCCTTGGCAAAAAAATTGGCACTGCCCATCGTGCTGTACCGCATTGAGGGCGGATACGGCACCCATCCCCGTTGGAGCAACGTGGTGCGCAAAGGGCGTATGCGTTCCTTTGTGTCCGAGGTCATTATGCCGGAGGACTATGCCCATCTAAGCAAGGATGAATTGTACGACCGCATCCGCCGCGGACTGTACGTCAACGAAGCTGATGACGAGTGTGTGTACCGCCACACGCATCGAGCGGAATTTCTGGAACGGTTGATTTACGTCTGCCCCGATTGCGGACTGTCTACCTTCGAAAGTGATAAGGACCGAATAACGTGCGTGAAATGCGGCAAAACGGTAACGTATGAGCCTACAACGAAACTGCGGTGTGTTGACTGCGATTTCCCGTTTACTTATGTAGCCGATTGGTACGACTATCAAGAGAATTACGTCAATCGGCTGGATTTGAACGCCTGCTGTGACCGCCCAATGTATCGTGAGCGTGTGAATCTTTACGAGGTTATTCTGTACAAGAAAAAGCGTTTGATCAAAAAAGACGTTGAACTCTGTCTGTATGGGGATCGAATGTCGGTTTACGGTGCAGAGGACGTGGATGATAATTGGACATTTGATCATCTTTCGGCTGTGACAGTTCTGGGGAAGAATAAGCTGAACGTTTACGTTGACGATAAAGTGTATCAGATCAAAGGAAGCGATCGTTTTAACGCTCTGAAATACGTACATATGTATCATCGTTGTAAAAATATTCAAAGAGGTGACGTGAATGGAAAGTTTTTGGGGCTCTGATGTGTGGGGGTTTATCAACCTGTTGGGCACACTGTTGCTGAGTTTGTTAGCGGCCAACATATTGAAAAGGAAAATCAAAGTGTTGAAGGCATCTCTGATTCCCACGTCGGTATTGGCCGGTATTCTTCTTTTGGTATTAGCGGGCGTATACGACCTGATTACCGGAAAGGTATTGTTTGAGACAGCGTTCTTTAACAATAATGGATACGAGAGTCTGGAGATTATTACGTATCATACGTTGGCGCTTGGCTTTATTGCCTCCTCCCTTAAGTCTTCCAAGAATAAGTTTACCAAGGAGCGGGCTGCTGAAATATTCAATACCGGTGTGACCACCGTGTCCACGTATCTGCTGCAGGGCGTGGTCGGCCTGGGCATTACCATTATCGCGGCGATGGTGGTGACCGATTTCTTCTCTGCTGCCGGTTTGTTGCTGCCCTTCGGCTATGGCCAGGGTAGCGGACAGGCCTTGAACTACGGCACGATCTATGAAACCGAATTTGGCTTTGTCGGCGGCAAGAGTTTCGGCTTAACCATCGCAGCCTTGGGTTTCTTGAGCGCCAGTGTGGGCGGTGTCATCCACCTCAACATTCTAAGACGGAAAGATAAGAAAAAGTTTGCTTCTGAACAAAAGAATGCCGCCATCACCGAGCCCATCGAGGGGGGCAACGAGATTCCCATGCAGGGCAGCATTGATAAGTTGACTGTTCAGATCTGTTTTGTGTTCGCGGCGTATCTGTTGGCGTATATGCTGATGCGTGGGTTGGGTAACCTGTTGCCCGGTATGCGTGCGGTCATATACGGTTTTAACTTCCTGCTGGGTGTGCTCGCCGCGGCGGTGGTTAAGCTGATCATTTCTCTGTTAAAGAAGAGTAAATTGATGAATCGCGAGTACATTAACGATTTCCTGATGACGCGGATCAGTAATTTCTTCTTTGACATTATGGTAGTGGCGGGTATTGCGGCCATCCGTTTGGGCATCCTCGGAAAGTATTGGGGTATTATGCTGATTCTCGGCGTGGTCGGATTGGTCATTACCTACGTTTACAATCATTATGTTGCCAAGAAACTGTTCGGCGATTATGCAGAGGAGCAGTTCTTAATGATGTACGGTATGCTGACCGGTACCGCCAGCACCGGCACCATCTTGCTGCGTGAGCTGGACGGCGACTTTAAAACGCCTGCCGCAGACAATATGGTGTATCAGAATTTTCCGGCAATCGTTTTCGGATTTCCCATTATGCTGCTGGCTACGCTGGCACCTGTGAAGCCGATTTTGACGCTGATTATTCTGGCTGTATTCTTTGTGGTAATGAACGTGATACTGTTCCGTAAGTTTATATTCAAGCGCAAGAATAAGAAATAACCAAAAGACATCCCTGCACCATCGGTGCGGGGATGTCTTTTTACGGATGTCCCTTTACTTTTATTAGTTGTTATGATATACTAAATCAAATATGGGGGGTGAAGCGATGCTTCATACGATGAACCTAAAGCCGGAGCCGTTCGAGCATATGGCTTGCGGCACAAAAACGATCGAGTTGCGGCTTTATGATGAGAAGCGCAGACTGATTCAGGTGGGGGACACGTTGGTGTTTCACCATACGGAGGATTCCACTCGCACCTTAACGGCTGTTGTGACTGCTCTGCATTGTTATCCCGATTTTGTCGCGCTGTATGATGCGCTTCCCTTGGAGCGGTGCGGCTACCGTCCCGAGGAGCTGGCGGATGCATCTCCGTCAGATATGGATGCGTATTATTCCCGCGAAAAGCAAGCGCGCTATGGCGTGGTTGGAATTGAACTGCAACTCAAAGAGGAGGATGCCTAATGAAACGACTGTTAACCATGTTGCTGTCCGTTGTATTGCTGATGAGTCTATTACCTGAGGCAACCGTGTCGGCAGCGGAAAAAGAGGTTGTTTTGTTAGCCGGCTCGGATTTTCAGGTGTCCGGTCATAATACTTCCCGCATCGAGCAGGTGCTGAGCACGTTGGCTTTCCACGGTATCAACAAAGCGGACGGCGCTTTCTTCTGCGGTGACTACACCTTAAACTCGGTTGATGAAAACAATGGGCAGAGCGGCGCCGGCCTTGGGGTGCTTAAGCAGTTGTTCACCCCTATTGTGGGTAATAAAATGACCTTTGTTCAGGGTAACCACGATCCAGAGGATACGGTAGGATTGAGTAAATCTGGGAATAACGATCCTGCGTCGCGTAAATATGGCGTGTACGTCATTCATGAGGATGAGTATCTGCAATACGACTGGGCCTACAGTCGAGATATCGTTAAGCAGACCGCTGCCAATCTCAAAAAGTATTTGGATGCCAAAGTGAAGTCGGGCTGGACAAAGCCGATTTTCGTGCTCAGCCACGTGGGTCTGCATTGGGGCAATCGCACCATCAAGGAGGGGAGCGCCGTTCACGGCGACCTGTTGGTGGACGTGCTCAACGAGGCCGGCGAAAAGGGACTGAACGTGATCTTCCTCTACGGTCACGATCATTCCGGCGGCTATGCCGATTATATCGGCGGCAGTGCGGTATATTTCAAAAAGGGCGATCAAATTGAGGTGTGTACCGGTCAAAAAAAGGAGCACGAGACCCGTACCCTCAAGTTTACTTATATGAATGCCGGCTACATCGGCTATTACAGCACCGGTGACAGCAGCACGCCCTCCGATTGCGACGCTACCGTTACCATGAGCGTGTTCCGTGTCCGTGGGGATGAGGTGATTATCACCCGCTACGATGGCAACGTCAACCTGGCTAAAAAACAGTATGGTATTCATAATCTAAAATCCAAGGGCGCATATAGTCAGTATTTTTATGATAAGTATGGCTATCACGTGGATCTCAACACCATAGAGTACACCTCCTCCCGTAGGGTGACCGCCACCGATGACGTGCACGTAGATTTGCCGACGCCCAAGGTTACGACCACAACGGAGAAGAATACGACCACTTCTGTCGGGAATGGTATGGTGGTGCAGAAAACCACCGCAGGTGCGGATAAAACCACGGCGAAGCCGAATACGACCGATCCCACGCAACCGAAGGATGCGGACGGAACGGCAGGCGATAATTCTACCGCCGCAGAGAATGGTACTGCTCCCACCGATACTGGAGGGAATGAAGTCGCAGACGATGCCACCGACCTTGATCAGGCGGCGGACGCCGATCGCGGTACGGCACAGGGAATCCCCGGCTGGGTATGGATATTCCCCGTTGTGGGCGGTTTGGTGCTGGTGGGCAGCGTTGTGGCGCTGATTATTACCACCAAGAAGAAAAAATAACGTTTAGATTGAATGATTATTTCAAGGAGAGAAAATCCTATGAAACTATCCGTAGTTATCCCGTGCTTTAATGAGGAGCAGAACGTAGCGCCGTTGTATGACGCCTGTATTCAGGCGTTGGAGGGTCAGGTGGAGTCCTACGAGCTGGTGTTTGTCAATGACGGCAGCCGTGATAATACCTGGCAGGCGCTGAAAGCTTTGCACGAGCAGGGAAGATGCCCTGTAAAGCTGATTAACTTGTCACGCAATTTCGGCAAGGAGGCGGCGATGTATGCGGGTCTTCAGCGGGCGGCAGGGGAATACGTCACCCTGTTGGACGCCGACCTGCAGCAGAGCCCTGAGATTATGCTGGATATGGTGACGTTTCTGGACAATAATCCCGAGTACGACAGCGTGGCCGCCTATCAGGAGAACCGCATTGAGGGGCGCTTTATCACGTGGTGTAAAAAGGTATTCTATCGCCTGATGGATCGCATCTGCGAGATCGATCTGCACGAGGGCGCCAGCGATTTTCGCACCTTCCGCCGCACGGTGGCGCAGGCGATGCTGGACGTGACCGAGTGCCACCGTTTCTCAAAGGGTATTTTCTCATGGGTCGGTTTCCGGACCCATTACATTCCTTATAAGGCGCAGCCGCGTCAGAACGGCTCTACCACCTGGTCTTTCTGGAAACTGCTGAAATACGCCCTCAACGGCATTATCTCTTACACCACTTTCCCGCTGAAGATCGCTACCGGTGTGGGTAGCCTAATGGCGTTGTTTGCCCTGGTGTATACGGTGGTCGTGGTGGTGCAGAAATACGGATTCGGGATGGAGTTCCCCAACGGCTATCCCACCACCATCGTGCTGATTCTGCTGATCGGCGGCTTGCAGCTGATTACCTTGGGCATTATCGGCGAATATATCGCGCGAATTTATATCCAGGGTAAGCATCGTCCCATCTATATCGCCAAGGAATACATTTCCTACGAGGAATAAAGGGGGGACGCTGTATGTTGGACATTCGCTGTGAAGATTGCGACAATTACGATTACGATGAGGAAACCGATACCTATGAGTGCCTGATGAATTTGGATATGGACGAGTATGAACGGTTTTTGCTGTCCGGACGTACCCGATGCCCTTATTATCGGGTGCGGGATGAATATCGCATCGTCAGAAAACAGAATTAAAAAAAGGCCACCCTGCGGGGTGGCCTTTTTTAGGATTATTTTGTTTTAGCGTGCTTGATGGTGGACCAGCCGGAATAGATTCTCGTCTTGTTCACCGTCTTGTAGGTGCGGACGCGAACGTAATAGGTGGTCTTTGCCTTTAGACCGGTCAAGGTCGTACTGCTGGTTTTATAACTCGTAATGGTTTTGGTTTTGTAGGACTTAAAGCTCTTGCTGGTACTGTACTGGATTTGATAACCTGTGCTTTGCTGTAGGCTTCTATTTAGTTTCACGGTCAGCTTTTTGCTGGCGGAGGTCAGCTTGTTGATGCTGGCCGCTCTGGGCACGATCTTAAAGGTCAGCGTTTTGGTGCCGGAGTATCGGCCCTTAAATTTCACGGTTACCTTGTAGGTACCCACGTTCTTGCGACCGGAGGCATACGTCACCGTGTAATAAGAGGAAGAGATTTTTTGCCCCTTGTAGTCTTTGACAGTCACGGTAGGCTTTTGAGCCTTACCGTTATATACATAAGAGGTTTTGGACAGCGAAATTTTAGAGGCCTTGTAGATAGTAGAGGTCTTACTGCTCTTGTAGCCGCACTCAGAACACACGTTGGCAAGTGCGCCGTTGGCGGTGGTGGTTGCTTTTTTGATTAACACCTTTTCGTATTTGTGACCGGGCACGGTGCGGGTGGACTTGCAGCGGTTGCAGGACTTATCACAGGCGTTGGAATAGGTGTGCCCCAGCTTCTTTCCGGAGGTGGCGCCGCAGCCCTTGCAGGTCTTGGGGATGGTGCAGGTGGCGGCAGTGTAGGAGTGGGTATGTGCGTTCTTACCATCCGACGTCACCGAAACGGTAAACAATTTCGCACCGTTTTTAGATTTGACGGTGATGGTGGTGGAACCTTTACCGGTGGGGGTTACCTGACCGGTAGCGGATACACATGCCACCTTGCTGTTGGCGGTGGTAAAGGTTAAACCACTGGGGTCAATGGTATGGTAGAGAGGGTACTCAGAATTGTTGTACCCCAGGTTATAGTTGGCAACCGACAAGGTAGCGGTCTCACCATTGTTTAAGGTGAGTTTGGACTTGTTAATGCTCAGGCTCAACAGCTTGGGGCGTGCCGTAACGGTCAACGTCTTGGTAACGGCTGTCTTTTGGGTGGGGGTGGATTGCTTGGCCATACCGTTGAACAGCTGTGACCAGTAGCAAATGCCATCGATCTGAAATACACCGATACCGACGGAGCGGAAACCGTAATTGTTTTCGTCCAGTATGTTGGCTTTGTGGCCGGGGGAGTTCATCCATCCGTTCATGGCCTCTTCGGGAGAGGCGAATCCGGCGGCAACGTTCTCACCGGCAGACGTGAAGGTGGGGAAGGCGGTAAAGCAACCTTCTCCGTTGGGGCGGACGTGAGCATAATAGAGCGAACACTCCGCAGCACGGAGCATAGCGGTTTCCATCATTGCTTTATCCATTACCAGGGCAGATTTACCGACTTTAGCGCGCTCGGCATTGATTAGAGTCAACACTTTGTAGGCGGCGGCGTAGTCGCATTTGCCGCGGACAGCAAGCTGGATCTCTTTTCCGTAGGTTTCGTCCAGATCGACTGTCGGCTCATCGTGGGCGCTGACCGGTATGACGGCAGTGGTGATGAGCAAAACCAATGTCAGCATAACGGACAGGATGCGGGAGAATGTGCGGGACTTCATTTAAAAGACTCCTTTCACAGATCAATCCTCTTCGACGGTAGCTTTACCAAGCGTGCCATTGGCAAGGGCTTGGAGATAGGCGTTGATAAATCCGTCGATCTCGCCGTCCATAACTGCCTGAATGTTACCGCTTTCGAATCCGGTGCGGGTATCCTTGGCCAGGGTGTAGGGCATAAATACGTAGGAACGGATCTGACTGCCCCAGGCGATCTGGGCTTGGGTGCCCTTGATGTCGCTGAGCTTATCCAGATGCTCTTGTTCCTTGATTTTCACCAGTTTGGATTTGAGCATCTCCATACACTTGTCGCGGTTTTGGAACTGGCTGCGCTCGTTCTGACAGGCCACCACGATGCCGGTGGGGATGTGGGTCAGACGAACGGCAGAGGAGGTTTTGTTGATGTGCTGACCGCCGGCGCCGGAGGAGCGGAACACGTCCATCTTGATGTCCTCGGGACGGATGTCCACCTCGGTGTTGTTGTCCAGCTGAGGCACCACCTCCAGCGCCGCAAAGGAGGTCTGACGGCGTCCGGAGGAGTCAAAGGGGGAGATGCGCACCAAACGGTGAACACCGTTCTCGCTCTTTAAGTAGCCATAGGCGTTTTCACCGATGATCTCAATAGAGGCACTCTTGATGCCGGCCTCGTCACCGTCCTGATAGTCCAGAATGTTGTATTTGTATCCGTGGCGCTCGGCCCAGCGGGTATACAGGCGATACAGCATCTCGGTCCAGTCCTGTGCCTCGGTGCCGCCGGTACCTGCCTGGAAGGTGAGGATGACGTTCTTGCTGTCGTATTCGCCGGACAGCAGGGTGGCCAGCCGCTGGGTCTCGATGGACTGCACGACCTTATCGACACCGGTCTGGCATTCCTCCAGCAGATCTAAGTCCTCGGCCTCGTCAGCCAGCTCGATGAGGGTCAGGGTGTCCTGATAGTCGCTCTGCAGCTTTTCGTAGGCTTCAATTTTTCCCTTGACGCCGGCGGCTTTTTGGGTCATTTTTTGGGCGAACTCCATATTGTCCCAGAAACCGGGAGCGGAAGCCTGTGCATCCAACTCCTCTGCCTCACGGCGCAATTGCGCCAAACCGATGGAGTCGGCCAGATCCTCTATCGAGGAGGACAACCCCTCCAGTTTTAATCGCAGTTCTTCGTATTGCAGCATATTGTTCTCTCCTATCTGCGCAAACTTACCGTACTTAATCACTATACATTATATATTAATTCTTGTCAAAAGTAAAGGGGAAATTCATCAATTGATGCATTCCCCGGTTTTCCAAACATATTTTCGATTTTTTCTTGCACTCAGCGTCGAAAAATCGTATAATGTAAGAAAAGCTTTTCGGAGGAGGCAGTCCTATGACCTTGCCGCGCACACAGTCGTTATGCGCTCACCGGGAAAACGGTGTTTTGTATTATACTATTCCGTCCTTTGACCGCGTTGACTTTGTCCGTCACGGGTTTTCCACCCGCTTGGGAGGAGTGAGTCAGGGGACGTTTTCCTCAATGAATCTGTCCTTCACCCGCGGCGACGATCCTGCGGCGGTGCGGGAGAATTTTGACCGTTTCTGCGCCGCCATCGGTGTGGATCCTCAGCGGGTGGTCGTTTCGGCGCAGACACATACCGCTAACGTATATAATGCCACTGCCGCTGACTGCGGTCGCGGCATTACCCGTGATCGCGGCTACACCGACGTGGACGGCCTGATCACCGACGAGCCCGGGGTGGTGCTGTGCACCCAATACGCCGACTGTGTGCCGCTGTTCTTCGTGGACCCAGTGCGACGGGTGGTGGCCACCTCTCATGCGGGATGGCGCGGAACGGCTGCCGGTATTGCCGCTGTGACGGTGGAGCGGATGGTGAGCGATTACGGCTGTTGCCGTGAGGATATTTTGGCGGGTATTGCCCCGTCTATCGGTAAATGCTGTTTTGAAGTGGATACGCCTGTGTACGACGCCTTCTGTCAGGTACCGATGTTTGACGACGGCTGCTTTACCGCCGACCCCAACGATAAGTTCCATATCGATTTGTGGGAGGTCAACCGTCGCTGGCTGACCCGGGCGGGTATCCGACCGGAGCATATCACCGTCACCGACGTGTGCACCAAGTGTCATTCCGACGTGCTGTGGTCCCATCGCGTCACAGGGGACGCCCGCGGCAGTCTGGCCGCCTTTATTGCGATTGCGGACAAATAACTGATATTCCTCGTCAAATTATGCATACTAACTCCGATGAAAAGGAGCGTGTGTATATGACGTATTTGGAGATGGTCAGTCACTTAAAGCGAAAGTTGCGGGTGGATGCCAGCTTTGATTTGATGAGTCGTGATATTACGGTGGGTCACCGTGCAGGAACCATGTTTTTCGTGGACGGTTTGACCAAGGATGAGGTGCTGGAGAAGATGCTCCAGTATCTGACAAAGATCCCGCCGGAGGATATGAACGGCGTCACCGATGCGGCGGAGTTTATTTCTCGATTTATCACCTACATTGAGGTGGAGCATACCGCCGATTTGGAGCGAACGGTGATCCAGGTGCTGTCCGGTGCTACCGCCATCGTGGTGGAGGGCATTGAGCGGGTGATCCTGGTGGACACCCGAACCTATCCCGTCCGTGGGGTGGAGGAGCCGGAGACCGACCGCGTACTGCGCGGCAGTCGTGACGGCTTGGTGGAGACACTGATGTTTAATGCGGCGATGATACGCCGCCGCCTGCGCGATCCCGCCCTGACCTTTGAGGCGGTGGCGGTGGGAACCATCTCCTCCACCGACGTGTGTATATGTTATATGGTGGATCGGGTGGATAAAAAATACCTTAAAAAGGTGCAGGATCGCCTGTCGTCCATTACCATTCCCGCCCTTACGATGGGGCAGGAGAGCCTGGCAGAGTGCCTTCTGCGGGGACAGTGGTATAACCCCTTTCCGCGGCTACGGTATACCGAGCGCCCCGACGCGGCGGCGGCTGCCATAGCCGAGGGACAGATCGTTCTGCTGGTGGATAATTCGCCGGCGGCGATGCTGTTGCCCACTTCCATTTTCGATTTTTCTCAGGACACCAACGATTTTTACTTTCCCCCTATCGTAGGGAGTTACCTGCGGTTTGTTCGCGGGCTGATCTTTGTGGCGACCCTGTTCTTGACTCCGGTATGGTACTGGCTGATGCAGAATCCGGAGCGCATTCCGGAGGCGCTGGAGTTTATTCGAATTGATAAGATGGGACCTATACCCCTTATCGTGCAATTGCTGCTGGTGGAGCTGCTTATCGACGCCATTAAGCTGGCGGCGCTGAATACGCCGGCCTCGCTGAGCAACGCCCTCAGCCTGGTCGGGGCATTGGTATTCGGCGAATTTGCAGTGCAGGCGGGGATATTCTCCGCGGAATTGCTGGCGTATATGGCCTTTGTGGCGATTGCCTCGTTCACCCAGCCCAGCCACGAGCTGACCTATGCCTTTAAACTTTTCCGCATTCTGTTCTTGCTGTGCACCTGGTTGTTGCACGGCTGGGGTTTATTGTTGGGTATGGGGATTATGCTGTTGGTGTTGGTTACCACCCGTACTGCCGTCGAGGGCAGTTATCTCTATCCCGTGATACCGTTTAACGGTCGTGCGCTGCTGCGCTTGCTGTTTCGACAGCCCATTAGCCGTCACAATGCTCAGCGCGGACAGACACGCTGACCCTGTCCCATGCATAGGATGGGCTGATATCGCTTGATATCAGGGGGGAGGACGGTTATGAATACCGGTGATGTGATTGGTTGGATCGTATTGGTGCTGTTGGCACTCTATGGGTGTGCTCAGCTGATACGGCGCCTGTGCCTGTGGCTGTTCCGTTGCCCGCAGTGTGCGTTATGCTGTCGTCTGGCGGTGCCGCAGGAGAGAGCGGCTCTGGCGCCGCTGGCGCGCTGTTTGCAGAGTCAGACGGTGTGGGAGGATGCGGCAGGATGTCGGCATACGTTGATGCTGTTGCCGGAATCCATGGAGGAAACGCCGCAGGAATTGGAATGTATTTTCTCGGAATGTCCGTCGGTCATCCCGGTGACGGTAGAAGGATTGCAGGAATTGCTGCAACAATTAACAAGGAGTGAAAACCGTGACGGAACAAGGAATGAAAACCGAATATGAGCAGTTGACCGGCACGGTGGACCATATCGTGTTTTGCAACGAAGACAACGGCTGGACGGTGCTGGAGCTGGATACCGGTAACACCGTAGAGACGGTGGTTGGTGTATTGCCGCGGGTTCAGGTGGGGGAGACGCTCCGCCTGCAGGGCGGGTGGACCGACCACCCCTCTTTCGGTCGCCAGTTTAAGGCGACCGCCTGCGAGAGCACCCTGCCCACCGATGCGGCGGCCATCTTGCGGTATTTGGCGTCCGGCGCGGTGAAGGGTATCGGACCCGCCACCGCCGCCCGAATAGTAGATCGTTTTGGTGTCGATACATTCCGGATTCTGGAGGAAGAACCGCACGAATTAGCAAAGATCAAGGGCATTTCGCTGTCCAAGGCGCGCGAAATGGGACAGAGCTTTTGCTCCCAGTTCGGCATCCGCGAGTTGGTGATGGCCTTTGCCAATTACGGTCTGACCACCAATGAGGCATTGCGTTGTTACAAAAAGTTTGGTGCCTCCACCTTGACCCGCATAAAAGAGAATCCCTATTTGTTGTGTACACCAGGTCTGCACATCGGCTTTGAACGGGCAGACAGCATCGCTATGGCGATGAATGGGGAACGGGATGACCCCAACCGTATGGAGGCGGGCGTGGACTACGTGCTACGCCACAACCTGAACAACGGTCACACCTGCCTGCCGCGGGATAAGGTGGTACCCACCGCCGCGGCATTATTGGGTGTGTCCGCCGACGCGGTGGAAACCACCGTGGACAAGATGGTGGACGGCTTTTTACTGCGTCAGGAAACCATGGAACAGCGCGCGTTTCTGTTTTTGCCGCGTCTGTTTGAGGCAGAGGCGTTTATAGCGGTGAGGATGCGGCTGATGAACAGCATATCCAACGTATCCGTTGAGGACATTGAATTGCGCATTTCCGCTATGGAGCGGAATTTTCACATTGAGTATGAGGAGCAGCAGCGGCGGGCGATGGTCGAGGCGATCACCACCGGCACGCTGATTCTCACAGGCGGTCCCGGAACGGGTAAGACCACCACTCTGCGGGGTATCATCACTCTGCTGGAGAGCTTGGGTGAGACGGTGGCTATTGCCGCCCCCACCGGTCGCGCGGCCAAGCGCATTTCACAGCTGACGGGTCGGGAGGCAAAGACCCTCCACCGTCTGCTGGAGGTGCAGTGGGACGACAGCGACAGTCCCGTGTTTGCACGGGATGAGAAGAATCCGCTGGAGGCGGACGCCATCGTGGTGGACGAGATGTCTATGGTGGACGTGCTGTTGTTCGAGAGCTTGCTGCGAGCCACCAAGACCAGCTGTCGGCTGATCCTGGTGGGCGATACTGACCAGCTGCCGGCGGTGGGTCCCGGCAGTGTGCTGCAGGATCTGATCGACAGCGGCACCGTGCCGGTGGTGCGGCTGAGTCAGGTGTTCCGACAGGCTCTGGAGAGCCGTATCGTATTTAATGCCCACCGCATCGTATCGGGTCAGCCGATGGAATTGGATAACAAAGGAGACTGCTTCTTTATGCCCCGCAGTTCGGCGGCGGACGTGGTGGGCACCATACTGGAATTGTGCACGCGACGTCTACCCGCCGCCTATGGCTATACGCATCTCAACGGCATTCAGGTGCTGTGCGCCGGACGTAAGGGCGACATTGGCACGGTGGAGCTGAATCGACGCCTGCAGGCGGCGCTGAATCCGCCGGATAAGAAAAAGCCGGAGATGCCGGCAGAGGGCATCCTCTTGCGCGTGGGCGACAAGGTGATGCACAATCGCAACAACTACGATATTCCGTGGATTCGTGATGCCGGTGAGAACGGCAGCGGCATCTTTAACGGCGACATTGGTGTGCTGGAGGAGGTGCGCCTGCGGGAGGATGTCATCACCGTGCGGTATGACGATCGCGTAGCAACCTATACCCGCCAGGATGCCCAGGATCTGGAGCTGGCGTATGCCATTACGGTACATAAGAGTCAGGGCAGTGAGTTTGACGCGGTGATTCTGCCGCTGTTCCGCAATACCCGTCAGCTGTGCTACCGCCATCTGCTGTATACGGCGGTGACCCGTGCCAAAAATTTGCTTATCATCGTAGGCAGTCACGAAACGCTGCAGCAGATGATTGACAATGACCGCAAAACGCTGCGCTATACCGGTCTGCGCACCTTCTTATTGCAGATGGGGGATACGGGGCTATGATGGGATGGATACAGACGCTTTTGACTGCGATATTCCCGCATCATTGTTTTCTGTGCAACACGGTGATTCTGCCCCGTCAACGGCTGTGCGCCGATTGCGCGGACAAGGCGGCGTATATCCTGCCGCCTGTGTGCGAGCACTGCGGGCGCAACGTGGATCGCTGCTGCTGTGGCAAGCACAGCCGTCATTTCGAGCGGTGTGTCAGCCCCTTCTACCACGACGGCGTGGTGCAGAACGGCATTAGTCAGCTGAAAAACCACAACGATCGGGTGACCGCCGACGGCTTTGCCACCGAGATGGCGGAGGTGATCCGTCGGGAATACGGCGGCATTCACTTTGACGTGATCACGTCGGTGCCCCTGCACAAAAAGGATTATAAACGCCGCGGCTTTGACCAGTCGGCGGCGCTGGCGCGGTCTCTGGCGGCACAGATGGAGATACCCTATGAACCCCTGCTGACCAAGCTGACCTACACACAGCCGCAGAAGGAATTGTCCGCTATCCGTCGTCGCGGTAACCTGCTGGGCGTGTTTGACGTGGCAGGGGAGGCGGCGGAGCGCACCGTGTTGCTGGTGGATGACGTGATTACAACCGGCAGTACGTTGGATGAATGCGCCAAGATGTTAAAACTATACGGCGCTGCCGACGTGTATGCGGTGACGGCGGCCGCCGCAGTCTTGAAAAAAGACGAACGGTGATGTATAATGAGGGAAATTGTCTACCCCAAGGAGATTATGTATGAATTTAGGTATTGATTTGGGCACGTCCCGTATCATCATTTATGAGCCGAATCAGGGCATCGTGTTGGACGAGCCCGCCGTTATCGCGGTGGCGAAGAAGGACGGACACGTGGTAGCCTTCGGTGCCGAGGCCGAGGCGATGCTGGGGCGCACCCCCGATTCCATTGTGGCGGTCCGCCCTGTGCAAAAGGGCGTGATCGCGGAATACGACTTGGCTGAGAAATTGTTACGGTGCTGTTTATCCCGCGTGTGCTTTAACCGCATTACTAAGCCCTGCGTGGCGGTCAGTGTGGCGGAGAAGCTGACCGAGGTGGAACGGCGCTCCTTTATTGAGGCGGTGATATCCGCCGGCGCCCGTCGTGTGACGTTGGTGCCGGAGACGGTCGCCGCCGCCATCGGCGCGGGGGTGGACGTGAGTCTGCCCTTGGGTCAGATGCTGGTGAATGTGGGCGGCGGCACGGTGGACGTGTCGGTGCTGTCACTAAAGGGGGAGGCCGTGTCCTCCTCCATCCGTGTGGCCGGCACGGCTATGGACGAGGCCATCGTGCGGTATCTCCGCGCACAGCATAATTTGATCATCAGCGATGGAATGGCCGAGCGACTTAAGATCGCCCTCGGCTGTGCCCTGCCTGTAGAGCCGATGCTGACCGCCGAGGCAAAAGGACGGGACGGTATGACCGGTCTGCCGCGCACCGTGGTCGTCACCTCCGACGAAATGTGCGAGGCCATTCGTGAGCCGATACAGGAGCTGCTGGAGATGATTGGGCAGGTACTGGAAACCACCCCGCCGGAGCTGTCCGGTGACATTATGGATACCGGTATGCACCTGACAGGGGGTATGGCGCAGCTGCGAATGCTGCCGGAACTCTTGGAGCAGGCCATCGGCATTCCCTGCCTGGTGGCGGAGAACCCCGCACAGTGCGTGGCCATCGGCGCCGGAATGGCGTTGCAATACGCCTCCTCCTTCTCCAAGGTATACGATTTGGGTAACTTTGCTTACCGTCTGTCGGACAACGTCACCAACTGATTTTCAGCCGCCGCGTACCACACGGCGGCTGTTTTCGCGTTTCTCGGTTCATTACCCACGAAAAAGTGGAGAAAATTTGTGTATTTTGCCCTTTGAAAAAGCGCGAAATATGTGGTAAAATATGTATACGGAGTGATTGAGGAAAGGAGTGACCGAATATGGGCCATTCGGTAGCCATCGGCACCTACGTTTTATACGGCAAGACCGGTGTCTGTATGGTGCAGGAAAAAACCAGTATCAAGATGGGTAAGGAGAGCGCTTTTTATTACGTATTATCCCCCGTCAGCGACGGTCGCTCCTCGGTATACGTGCCCTGCGATAATGAGACGCTGGTAGCGCGGATTCAGCCGCTGATGACCCGTGAGGAGATCGATCTGTTGCTGTCCGACGCGGATGATGAGCGACTGGATTGGTGCGATGACCGCAATCAGCGGATGACCTTTTACCGTTCGGTGATCAATTCTGGCGACCGTCGCCTGCTGATTCGCACCATTTGCTGTCTGTTCCGCAAGAAGCACGAAAAGCAGGAAATGGGCAAGCGGCTGTCCTCAATGGACGAGTCCACGCTGCAGGAATGTATGCGCCTGATCGATGAGGAATTCTCTATGGTGCTGAATATCCCCCGCACCGAGGTCGTGAATTACATATTAGAGCGTTTATAATGAAAAGCCGTTGCATCGCAACGGCTTTTATTTTTGGTCTAGCCAAATCAATAGAACTGTGCTATAATAGTAGCAGTCTAGGAGAGGGGAGGGGACACCGTGACAAAGACCTGCTGTTTCACCGGCTATCGACCTCATCGGTTTGCCTTCTCTCCGGACGGCTTGCGCCCTGAGCAGGTGCAGGCGGCACTGGGCGGTCAGATCCGCCGCTTATACGACGAAGGGGTGCGCACCTTCATATCCGGTATGAGTGCCGGTGTGGACCTGTGGGCCGCGGCGGAGGTGCTGGCCTTGCGTCGGCTATACCCCGACGTGCGGCTGGTGGCCGCCATCCCCTTTACAGGGCAGGAGACCCGCTGGCCCATCCCCGTTCAGCGGGAATATCGCCGCATACTGGATGCCTGTCAGCAGGTGGAGGTGCTGTGCACCGCCGCCGAAGCTGCCGAGGATCCCTCCGCCTGTTATCGCCTAAGAAATCGGTGGATGGTAGACAGAGCGGGTACCGTGTTGGCGGTGTGCGAGGTGGATGTGGCGGATAGCCGCACCGGCACGGCATCCACCGTGCGGTATGCCCGCCGTCAGCAGCGGCGGATACTGTATATCCATCCCCGGACGCTGGCGATCACCGAGGAAACGGTGAAGCAGATTCAGTTCGATTTTGATGAATTATAGGAGGTCAACATAATGGCTGTTTGTGAGTTCCCTTTGCCGAAGATTTTGTTTTTCACCAGCGGTAATTTCTTTACCGGCAGTTGTAAGACGATGAATTACCGCATTACGCCCGTTAAGGGAAAAGCGGAAGAGGATATTTCCGCTCACTTTGAGGTGGCCGTTTGGCTGGGTGAAAAGTGCAGCGAGCTGAGCGAGATGGCTGCCACGGCGGAGTTTCCGTTGGACACGGACGGCCTGACCGCTATCGAAAACTGGCTAAGCGAGCAGTATAATACGTTGGTAGAGGACGATTAACAAAAAAGACAGCCACCCGGAGGGTGACTGTCTTTTTTGCGAAAGAGCGACCAAACGGTGTATAAGTAGGGGTAAAAACGACCAAAAGTAGTGTAACAAATTACAGCATATTTTCACTACATTTTCTTAATTAGGATATGTCCATTATCTTCACAAACAAAGGTAGCATCAAAATTATGTTGATTATTCCATCCTCTGATTTTAAATGTGTCAACGATCGTTAAAAGTCTTGTTAAACCATAATACCCTGTAAATTGTTCTAATTTTTCATAAGACAAATCGAGTAATTCTTTTGAATCAATCTCCGAACCAAAACAGTTCTGCCCGTTTTTAAAAAATTCTATTGCAAATTTGTTGCCTGCAATTATTTGGTTGATCCATTCAATAACATCTTCTTGATCCATTAAATGGCAATGCTGAAAAGAGAAACAAACGCAGAAAGGCGTAAAATCATCGTCATCGTAATAATAGACGGTTACATTTTCTTCGTAAAAGGGATTGACGAGGATGGCTTGAGTGAAATCCCCCGAAAATTGTATATCATATTCTGAAAATGCACTTTTAAGGAATATGAGTTTATTGTCTGTCATCCAAATCACCTCTTTAAAGTAATTATATCACAGATTTCAATGATTTTCAATGAAATCGCGCAAAGCGCGATGAAATCCTCACTCCGTTTGGATGAAATCTGCTCCGCAGATGAAATCAAATCCGTCCTTCTCCCGACGAAGTCGGATTTCATCACGAAGTGATTTCATCCCACGAAAGTGGGATTTATCCCGTCCGCAAGGACGGATTTAGTTGAAAAGAACCCACACTTGTCGTAGACAAATGTGGGTTCTTTTCTGGAGCAGGGTACGGGAGTCAGAACCCCGGAGATTCGGCTAACGCCGCATCTCCTTGAATATGCCTTGCGGCATATTCTCACGTTCTCCACCAAGTACCACTACAAAAAAAGATAGCCACCCGGAGGGTGACTATCTTTTTTGGAGCAGGGTACGGGAGTCGAACCCGCCTTAACGGCTTGGGAAGCCGCTGTAATACCGATATACCAACCCTGCATTTCACAACGGCTCAAGTATATCACACCCCCTTGCAAAATGCAAGGGGGATTTTGTCGTTTCATCAATCTTTGTATACTCGTTTGCCATCCTTTCCATACTGAATAGGGAGGGATGGATATGCTGCGTAAAAAGGATACGGCGTTGAATGTGTGTTTATTTGCGGTGGGCGGGCTTGCGTACACCGCTATTGAGTTGCTGTGGCGGCGGCGCACCCATCCCAGTATGTTTGTCGTGGGTGGATTGTGCTTTGGGCTGATAGGACGCATCCACACCCGCTTTCAGCACCGTCCGCTATTGCTGCGGTGCGGTTTGTGCAGTCTGGCGGTCACCGCCGTGGAATTGGTCAGCGGGTGTATCCTCAACCGTTGGCTGAAATGGGGTGTGTGGGATTACAGCCAACAGCGGGGCAACCTGCTGGGGCAGGTCTGCCTGCTGTATTCCTTTCTGTGGATGCTGCTCAGCATCCCTGCCGCACTGCTGTATCGGCGTTGCCGCCGTTGGCTGTGTCGGGCGTTAGACCGTCGCTGAGGGGCAGATATCTTTCAGCGGGCATTCGCCGCATTTGGGCGCTCTGGCGGAGCAGGTGTCCCGCCCGAACAGCACCAACCGATGGCAGAGGTCGTTGCTCTCCTCGGGGGGGAGACACTTGCGCAGCTGCATTTCCACTTTATAGGGATCCTTGCTGCCGTCGGTGAGTCCCAGTCGCCCTGTGATGCGGATGCAGTGGGTGTCTGCCACGATCGCCGGTTTTCCGTATACGTCGCCGCACACCAGGTTGGCGGTCTTTCTGCCGACGCCCGGGAGCTTGGTCAGCTCCTCCACCGTGTCGGGGATAATGCCCCCGTATACGTCACGGAGCATCACCGCCATAGCCACGATGTCCCGCGCCTTGGTCTTATACAGACCGCAGGAGCGGATGTATTCGCCCACCTCTTCGGCATCGGCGGCGGCAAAATCCTCCAGGGTGGGAAAACGGGCGAACAGGGCCGGCGTGACTAAATTTACCCGCGCATCGGTGCACTGGGCGGACAGCCGTGTGGCTATCAGCAGCTGCAGGGGATTATCCGCCGTCAGGGAGCATACCGCCTCGGGATATACCTCCTTGAGCCGCTCGATAATGACAATGGCCCGTTGTTTTTTGGTCATGCAGACACACCCTTTCCGTGTGATTTCGACAATTATCATACCATAGTCAACGCCTCGGTGTCAATGAAACGAAATTCTTGACAGCGAGGCATTTTCTTTGTATGATAGAGGGGATGTATGGAAAGGAGGGATACCCCGTGAACAAACCGCTTGCAGACCGCATCCGCCCCTCTTCGCTCAGCGAGGTGGTGGGTCAACAGCACATTCTCGGCGAGGGCATGGCTCTGCGCAATATTATGGAGTCCGGGCGTATCCCGAACCTGATTTTTTACGGTCCCTCCGGCGTGGGCAAAACGACGGTGGCCCGCATTATTGCCGAACAGACGGATATGCGCCTGCATAAGCTGAACGGCACCACCGCTTCCACCGCAGACATTAAGGCGGTGGTGGAGGAGCTGGATACCTTCACCGGTATGAACGGCATTTTGCTGTATCTGGACGAGATCCAGTATTTTAATAAACGGCAGCAGCAGACCTTGCTGGAGTTTATTGAGAACGGTCAGATCACGCTGATTGCATCCACCACCGAAAATCCTTATTTTTACGTTTATAACGCCATTCTCAGCCGCTCCACGGTGTTTGAGTTTAAGCCGGTGGATGTGGACGAGATTGAAAAGGCGGTTGTGCGCGGCTTTGAGTTTCTGCGGCAGGAGAGCGGCAGCACCATCACGGTGGAGGATGGTGTTTGTGAGCATATTGCCCGCTCCTGTGGCGGCGATGTGCGCAAGTCGCTTAACGCTGTAGAGCTTTGCGCTTTAGCGGGGGAGACCACCTCCGACGGCGGTGTATACGTATCCTTAGATACCGCCCGCCAGTTGGCTCAGCGCAGCGCTATGCGGTACGACCGCGAGGGCGACGAGCATTACGACATCATCTCCGCGTATCAGAAGTCTATGCGCGGCTCCGATCCCAATGCTGCTCTGCATTATTTGGCACGGCTGCTGGAGGCGGGTGACCTGCCCTCTGCCTGCCGCCGCCTGCTGATTTGTGCCAATGAGGACGTAGGCTTAGCCTATCCCCAGATCATCCCCATCGTTAAGGCGGCGGTGGATACCGCCCTGCAGGTGGGTCTGCCGGAGGCGCGCATCCCTCTGGCCAATGCGGTGGTATTGGTGTGTCAGGCGCCCAAGTCCAACGCGGTGTACAATGCCATCAACCAGGCGATGGCGGACGTGCAGGCAGGGAAAAGCGGCGCTGTGCCTCGTCAATTACAGAATAAGCACTACGACGGTGACGAGGTGGTCAAGAAGGGGCAATTCTATCAGTATCCCCACGATTTTCCCGGTCATTGGGTGGATCAGCAGTATCTGCCGGATGCGATCAAGGATACTACCTATTACATCCCGGGCGATAATAAGACCGAGCAGGCCTTCGCCGCCTATTGGAAAGATATTAGAAAGTAACAAAAAGCCGTTCGCTCCGAACGGCTTTTTGTTTACCATTTATTTACACTTGGGTCATAAAATCCACAAATTGAATTGTTATACTTCGAATGACTAAACGCAGGAGGGGTGGCTATGGCGTTTCAGACTGTTTTCAAGCGATATGAACTGAAATATATACTGACGCTTGAGCAAAAGGCGCGTATTCTTGCAGCGATCGCTCCCTATATGAAACTGGATAAATATGGTCGGGTGACAATCCGTAATCTGTATTTTGATACAGATACCTATTTGCTGATTCGCCGTTCTATTGAAAAGCCGTCCTACAAGGAAAAATTGCGAGTACGCAGTTATTGCCGGGCCAATTCCGACAGTGCGGTTTTTGTGGAGTTGAAAAAGAAGTATAAGCACGTGGTATATAAGCGGCGATTATCTTTGCCGGAAACGGCGGCGATGAAATGGCTGTCCGGAGATAAACATACGGATCAATATACGCAAATTGCCAATGAAATCGACTATTTTCTCGATCATTACGGCTCGCTTCATCCCACCGTTTTTCTTTCCTATGAACGAGAGGCGTATTACGCTAATGACGGTACGGATTTCCGTGTAACGTTTGATGATACGATTCTGTGCAGACAAGAAGATCTGTCCCTCCGATCTGACGTCTACGGCACACGGATTCTGCCGGAGGGAAACGTGCTGATGGAAATAAAATGCAGCGGCGGAATCCCGTTGTGGATGACAGCGCTGCTCTCAAAGGAAAAATTATATAAGACGTCGTTTTCGAAATACGGAACAGCATATAGGATGCTGATTTTCCCGCAAACACATACGATAAATTCATACAATATGTTGGAGGTAACAGAGGATGCTTGACAATGTATTTAAGGGCTTGTTTGATACGGATTTAACCAAGGTTATTCGTGTGACGGATTTTCTGCTTTGTTTGGGCGTGTCATTTGTGATCGGTTTGCTGATGACGTTCGCGTATATGTATCGCACGCGGTACACAAAAAGCTTTGTCATTACACTGGCACTTCTGCCGGCGGTTGTGTGTGTCGTGATTATGATGGTTAACGGCAACGTGGGCACAGGCGTCGCGGTGGCGGGCGCTTTCAGCCTTGTGCGCTTTCGCAGTGTTCCGGGTACGGCGAGGGAGATTTGCGCCCTGTTTTTAGCGATGGGTGCCGGATTGATTGCCGGTATGGGCTATCTTGGCTATGCGCTTTTATTTGCCATTATTATGTGTGCTGTGTACGTGCTGTACAACTGCCTCGACCTGGGCGCGAAAAAGAATGCGGAGATGTATAAAACGCTCACCGTTACCATTCCGGAGGATTTGGACTATTCGAGCATTTTTGACGACATTTTCGCGGAGTTCACAGCTGCCCACGATTTGGTACGCGTCAAGAGCACCAATATGGGCAGTATGTTTAAGGTGACCTACAATATTACCTTGCGTGACGTTGCTCGCGAAAAAGAGATGATCGATAAGATCCGTTGCAAAAACGGGAATCTGGAAATTGCCGTATCCAGACAAGAAACGGTTAGCATGGAGTTGTAATGGGTGATGCATATGAAGAAAGTTCTCTTAAATCTATTGAGCATTATGCTGGTCGTTTGCCTGTTTTCGGGGTGCGCTGTGAATGAGGAGCCAAACGGAGGCGGAACAAGCAACGGCGCAGATAGCGGTGATGCCAGTGTTGACAGCACTGCCGATCCGGTAGACGTGGATTTTGCCCTAACCGACGCGGATATGTTCACCGACCGCGATCAAAAGGAAGATTACGACGAAAATAAAGCGGTGACCATTACGTTGAGCGGCAAAACCGCTACGGCCAGCTCGAATAGCGTAAAAATAACCGGCTCTACCGTGACGATTACGGAAGAAGCTACGTATATCGTTTCCGGCAAGTTGACGGACGGTATGCTGATTGTTGATGCTCCCGATACCGCCAAACTGCAGATAGTTTTCAATGGAGCTAATATTTCAAGCGCTACCTCAGCGGCACTCTATATTTTAGAGGCCGACAAGGTGTTTCTGACCCTGGCGGACGGAACGAGCAATACCCTGATCAATGGGGGCGGCTTTACCGCCATTGACGATACCAACATTGACGGTGCGCTTTTCTCTAAGCAGGATCTGACGCTTAACGGGAAAGGTTCTTTAACGGTTTCCTCACCTGTCGGACACGGTATTGTCTGTAAGGATGATCTGGTGATGACGGGCGGAAATTATACCATCAATAGTGCTTCTCACAGTCTCGATGCTAACGATAGTATTAGAATAGCGGGTGCGACGGTTACCGTTGACGCCGGTAAGGACGCCATTCACGCTGAAAACAGCGATGACCCGTCGAAGGGATTTGTGTATATTTCGAGCGGCAATATTAAAGCAGAAGCCGAGGGCGACGGCATTGCCGCCAGCGCGTATATGCACATTGCCGGCGGTACACTGGATCTATTGGTAGGCGGCGGCGCGGAAAATGGTAGTAAGGCGTCTTCGGGGAATTACGGCGGATTTATGGGCGGCGGTCATGGCGGCGGAAGGCGTCCAGGCGAAAATCGAGATACGACGACCGCTGAGGATACCGTCAGCATGAAAGGACTTAAGGCTACGAACAGTCTGCTTGTTTCCGATGGTAAGCTTACGATTAATTCGGCGGATGATGCGATTCATTCGGATGTTTCGGTCATTATTAACGGCGGAACCTTTGTTATGGCCTCGGGCGATGATGCCGTTCACGCTGAAGAAAATCTAACGATTACGGCCGGAAAGATGGTTATTTCCGAATGCTACGAAGGACTCGAAGCGCTCCACGTTGATGTGCAAGGTGGAGATATTAAATTGAAAGCCAGTGACGACGGACTCAATGCCGCGGGCGGAACGGATCAAAGCGGTACCACAGGTGGACGTGACGGTATGTTTGGCGACCCGGGTGGTATGGGCGGCGGCAGACCCGGTGGCGGTGGCCCCGGTGGGATATCCTCCAACTCCAACGGGAGTATTAAGGTTTCCGGTGGAAATCTTTATATCTATTCGTCCGGCGACGGTATGGATGCCAACGGTACGTTAGAGATCAGCGGCGGATATACGGTAGTGGTCGGTCCCACACAGGGTGATACGGCCACCCTGGATTATGACACCAGCGCCGTCATCTCCGGCGGTACCTTTATCGGTACGGGAGCCCAGGGAATGGCGCAGACCTTCAGCGATTCCGAGCAGGGCGTTGTCGCCATCAATGCAGGGAATCAAGCCGCGGGGACAAAGATTCTGCTGGAGGATTCGAAGGGGAATACGATTATTGCCCACGAACCCGAGTCTGATTTCGCCGTGGTCATTCTGTCCACTCCTGAAATGAAAAAAGGAGATACGTATACACTGACGGTCGGTACCAATACCGGCGAGTTTGAGGCGAGTTAAAACGAAAGCAATATTCACTAAAATAGCCACCGAGATAAGGGCAGTTTCCTTATCTCGGTGGCTATTTTATGCTTTTCGGGCGGTGAACCGGTTTAGATCCTCCTTGTTAAAACAGCCCAGCAAGGGTATGAAGATTATGTATACGCTTGTCAGAATCAGCGCGGAAGACACCGTGTATAGGATGCCGTCTAACGGTATGATGCTGCAGAGAAGCCCTGCCGCTGTGACAAGCAAAACCGGCAGAATAATCCAACGAGTCCATTTGATACAGGCGCCGCTGACGTGCAACAGTCGCTGTGTGCTGAGCAGACCGGTCAGCAGATTACTAACCACCATAACAAACAAAAATCCGGTTAATCCAAAGTGGGGAAGCAACAGAATGATCAGCGCGATGCGAATGACCGAGTCAATCACCGTAAACCAAAGCGAGTGCACCTGCTGCCCCAGTCCTTTCAGCATGGCTGTGGCAACGCTGTCCAAATACATCATTGGTGTCAACGGTCCCAAAACCTGTAGCAACCATCCCACCAACGGGTCATTGTATAACAGAATGCCGAATGCGCCACCCAATACCGTGAACAGACCGCCGATCAAAATGGCACCCAATAGGGTGATTTGCAGTGCGGATTCCACCAATCGTGCCACCTGCCGACGCTGTCCAAGGGCGTGGGCGTCGGATAATTCGGGGATCAGCAGACCCGATACGGTCATCAGCAGGGCAGAGGGGAAGAAAACCAGTGGCAAGGCCATCCCCTTTACAGCACCAAACTGCGACAACGACAGGCTTTCCGAGCCGGTATAGACGGTTAGCCTTGCCGGAACCAATATGTTTTCAACCGTGCGCAAAGCGGTGGAGAGATACCGTCCCGCGGTAAGCGGCAGGGCGATATGGAGCATTGGTTTCAGCACGGCAGTCTTGCCTCGCTGATGCTCGCTTGCTGTCGGTCGATGTCTTCGATACGTACACAGCAGATACATGCAGGAAACCGACTCCGCCAGGGCATCGCCTATCACAATGATGACACAGGCCTGCGTCAGACCGCCATCCCAGAAGCACCCGAGCATCGTCAGAATGCTGCCGATGCGAACCGCCTGTTCAATGATCTGCGATAGGCAGGGCGGCCACGCCTGCCGCCGCGCAAGAAAATACCCTTTCAGACAGCCGGTCACACCGATAAAGGGGAGGGCAATACCGCAGACAGCTACGGAGGGTACGGCGCGGCTGTCTCCGATCCATCCCCCGATGAGAGGGGCGCCCGCGAACAACGTCAGCGCCGATACGCCGCCCACCAGTAGACTCAGCAAACAGCATACGCGCATTAAGCGGTTTACGGCGTTGGTGTTGCCTCGCGCCATGTGCTCCGCCGCCAGCCGTGTGACAGCGGTGATGATGCCGCTGTTGGCAAAGGTAGCGCCCAGAACGTACACGGAGTATACCAGCTGATACAGCCCCATTCCCTCCGCTCCGACGCGATTGGAGATGAAAATGCGAAAGAGGATGCCCATCAGCCGCAACAGCAGGGAGCAGCCGGTCATAATGGCGGTGTTTTTGTAAAAGGTGCGCTTGTTCACAACGGTCCCCCTTGGTTGTATAGGCGTACAACGGCGTCCCAGGTGGATTGATCGGTGCGCCCGTTGACGGGCAGGAAAGCGGCGGTCTGTACGAGTCGGACGGCCTCCTCTGTATCGGTGGTGTACATACGGTCGGTGAGTCCCAGCATAATGTTGAGAAACGCGACGTCATCGCCATCGTCACCAGGCTGGAGCAACGGTCGGCGCAGACCGGAAATAAAGAGGGGAGGTGCATTATTTCGTTGCTGTTCGCCATAGGCGTTCACCAGTGTGTTCCAAGTGATGAGATCGACCGTTCCGGTGACGGTCAATCCTGCGGACTGCTGAAATCTACGCACGCCGTCGATGGTGTCTGAACCGAAAAATCCATCCTGAGGAACGGTGGTGGTTCCCGTTTGTTCCCGCTCCAGTGCCCGCAGATAGCTTTGCAGCTCCATTACGTAGGGTCTGCGGTCGGTGGTGATGTCATTTTCCCAGAAGCTCATACGGCATCCACCTCGCTTTCTTCACTCAATACAGTACCCGGGTATTGCCCCAGCTGCTGTGTATTACCGGTGCGCAGGTCTGAATACAGCGAGGCGATGGCATCCCAGGTGACAACCCCCACCGTGCCCGTTTCGGGCAGCCCGAACTGCCGCTGAAAGGCCTCTACCGCTTGTACGGTTTCCATACCGTACACACCGGTTACCGTGGGTGCAGGGATGCTGGGATATACTGTGGCGATATAGGCAAGGTACTCCTGAATCGTTGCCACGTCTTCGCCTTGGAATCCCGCCTGCAGCACCCGCCCCGGGAACAACACGACCCCGCCGTCGATCAGGTCGGTGGAGGTGCGGATGCTCTCGTATACGTCCTCCAGCTTCTGCCACGTCTGCCGCCCGACAATGCCGTCTGTCGGCAAGGAAAACGTCTGCTGAAACGCCCGCACCGCCGCATCGGTCTGTTGGTCAAATTCTCCGTTGACCTCTACTGCAGGTATTGTGTCGTAAAAGGCGGATACCACCGCCAGATAATACTGGATCACCCGCACGCTGTCGCCGCTGTTGCCGAGGGATAGCTGTCCCTCGTATCGACGGGGCAGGTCCTCCAGACGGATACCCTCCGAGTCCAGCTCGCTCAGGCGTTTGACCGCGTTGAACAGATAGGTGATGCGATACCAAGTGGCGTTGCCGACGATTCCGTCCTCCGTCAGCCGAAAGGTGCGCTGAAATGCCCGCACGGCTGCTTCGGTATCCACGCCGAAGTTGCCGTCGGCAGGGTTGATTTTGGGGATGCCCGGGTAGTTGGTGGATATGCGATTCAGACGTATTTGTATCTGCTGAACATCGTTGCCGGAATCTCCCAGCCGCAGAGGGCGCCCCGGATAAGAGGGCTGTCCGTTGCGCACCGGCGCATTGGTGACGATGTCAATATCCTCGCCGTAAAACCGCGTGAGAATGTCGTAGGCACCCAGCCCCTCCTGCGCCAAGGGGACGGTGCCCCATTGACTGAGTCCGTCGCAGGTGCTGGTGGTGCCGTTGCAGTATTGGGTAAAATAGGGCTCTATGCTGCCTTGCTTCACCACGTAGGAATTAAAGATCTCGTCCACGATATCGCTGATGGAGTCGTATATCTCCCGCCCGGGTTTGTAGGATTGATCAAATTGAGTGGAACTGGTGATGTCAAAGTCGTACCCTTGGCTGCGATACCACTCGGTATAGTATCGATTGAGAGCGTAGGATATTTGAGCGTAGATGTTGGCGCGCAGTGCGGCGTCCGGCCAGGTGGGGTAGATTTCGCCGGAGGCCACGTTTTTGATGTAGTCGGGGAAGTTAACGTAGACGTTCTCCGCCGACGATGAGGGCGTGCCGAGGTGAACAACAATGGTTTTGGGGATGAAGGGCGTTCCTACCATACCGAACCTCCTTTACAAGTTAACGGGACCGCCGGACTCAAAGTCCTGTACCGCGTTCGGATCATCGCTGAACAGCAGCGGATGGAGCAATACCGGTTGCGTGACGTAGTTATTGCCGTATACGGGGACGCGGTCATATTGAACCGTGCGGAATCCGTCGGCGTTGACGCGGATGTCGTAGGTGACGAACGGTGCGGGTATCCCGGGCGTGAGCGTCAGCGCCGGATCCACCGAGGGGAGGGGGATGACCTGGGTATAGCCGTCGCCGTCGGTGACGGTGTTGGCGTACACCACATCGTCCCGCGTAACGGTCACGTAGGCGTCGGCAATCGGTTGCGCTCCGTCGGCGGTGGTGACGAACACGCGCAGATAGCCCACAAACGGGGTCTCCGCAATGGGCGGAGCAGGAGGTGCCATTTCCTCTGCGGTGTCGGCGGTTTCCTCCACCTCCGCGGCGGTGGTGCGGTACTGAATCGGCGACGGCTCGGGGAAACGGCTGTCCAGCCAATTTTCATCGTCGTTTGTCTGCCGACGGTACATATTCATCATCTCTCGTTGATACTGCTCCAACAGTGTCGGGTCGGGTTTGGGCATGCGTTTTTCCATAGAACAACCTCCTGACAGCGCAAATCCGAGGAAATGCTTTCTTAAGTGACTATTTTTGCGGTTTTTTTGAAAATCTATTGACATTTTGGGCTAAAAACCCTATATTGGTACTTGTCATCTACTTAGTTATAGAGTGATGCATCTAAGCAAGACCGTCTAGCATTTGCCAAACAGCGCCGCAGTCGTCTGACGGATTCTTTTGGAATCCTACGGAACGATTGTGAAAAACCCTTTGCGGAGGGCGTTGGCACAGCAGATGCGCTGGCGCATATAGCGACAGACCATTACCGCAAAGGGGGATGCAACCTATGAATGAAAAGAAAATTATTGAACTCAAAGACATTGCCGTATCTTTTGACGGAGAACCGGTGCTTAAGCATTTGGACTTGAGCATATCCGACGGTGAGTTTGTGACGCTGCTGGGACCCTCCGGCTGCGGAAAGACCACCACCCTGCGGATTATTGCCGGCTTCATCACTCCGGATAACGGCGATGTTTTTTTTGATGGTAAACGGGTGAATGACGTGCCGCCGTATAAACGGACGGTCAACACCATTTTCCAGCGGTACGCTCTGTTCCCGCACTTGAATGTATATGAGAACGTGGCGTTCGGTATGCGGGTACAGAAGAAGAGCAAGCAGGAGATCGACGACACCGTGACCAAAATGCTGGAGTTGGTTAACTTGAAGGGCTTTGAAAAGCGCTCGGTTGCCAAATTATCCGGCGGTCAGCAGCAGCGCGTGGCGATTGCCCGTGCGCTGGCGAATAATCCCCGTGTGTTGCTGCTGGACGAGCCCCTGGCGGCGCTGGATCTAAAGCTGCGCAAGGATATGCAGACCGAGCTGAAGAACATTCAGAAGAGCCTGGGCATCAGCTTTATTTACGTGACCCACGACCAGGAAGAGGCCCTGTCCATGTCCGATACCGTGGTGGTGATGGACAACGGCGTCATTCAACAGATTGGCTCTCCGCAGGATATTTACAATGAGCCTCAAAACGCGTTTGTGGCGGATTTCATCGGCGAGAGTAACATTCTGGACGGCGTTATGCTGGAGGACTACCTGGTGGAATTCTTTGGCCGTAAGTTCAGCTGTCTGGACGCCGGCTTTGACAAGAATGAGCCGGTGGACGTGGTGATCCGTCCCGAAGACATCGATATTGTGGAGCCGGTAAAGGGGCACCTGACCGGCACCGTCACCAACGTAACCTTTAAGGGCGTTCATTACGACACCATCGTGGATTTCAAGGGCTTTAAGTGGCTGATCCAGACCACCGATTATAAGTCGGAGGCCAAGCGGTCTTAGGAAGACAATGTCAT
>JAZQKF010000046.1:0-10153 GCA_045542015.1 Acutalibacteraceae bacterium | reverse complement strand
CGTAGCCATGTCGTTCTGTGAGCCAAGGAGTTGATTTATGACATTGTCTTCCTAAGACCGCTTGGCCTCCGACTTCGTAGGCAGGCTGTGCCTCCACGGCGGGAGCCTCCGGCTGGGGGGCGGGCTCAGCGTTCATCTGGGCGCCGCAGGCGGTGCAGAAGGTCGCCTCGTCGGGCAGAGCGATACCGCATTTCGGACAGGTTTTCATTGTAATTCCTCCTCTTTTTTTGTGAAAGCGCCGCAGGAGTCTGCGGCGTTTTCATAATGCTTTTCTTACTTAATGATCTCGCCCATCATACCGGGAGCGGCGCAGGCGGCATTGGACTCGTCGGTGTCGATGTGCATAGCCAGCGCGTAGCTGTCGCTGACGCGGACCACCACATCGCCGAACACGGTCTCACGACCCTCGGAGGGGATCTTGACCGATACGATCTGCTTGTCCTCCAGGCCGAACTGAGCGGCGTCGGCGCAGGTCATATGGATGTGACGCTTGGCGGCGATGACGCCCTCGGCGATCTCTACCTCGCCGCAGGGACCCACCAGCTTGCAGGCGCCGGAGCCGGCGATGTCACCGGACTCGCGGATGGGGGCCACACAGCCGATGCTGCGGGCATCGGTCAGGGACAGCTCCACCTGGGTGGCGGGGCGCACGGGGCCCAGAATGGACACGCCGGGCAGGGTCTTCTTGGGGCCTACCACGTCGATGCGCTCGGCGCAGGCGTACTGTCCGGGCTGGGACAGATCCTTCTTCTTGGTCAGCTCATAGCCCTTGCCGAACAGGATCTCCAGGTGCTCCCGGGATACGTGGATGTGGCGGGCAGAGGTCTCTACTAAAACGTTCATAGCCATTGGTAATACACTCCTTATCTATCGGCGGGAATACCGCCTGTCTATGCCCTTATTGTACCGCAAACCCGTCGGTATTGCAAGAGGTAACGGGGAATTTTTTGCGCCGACACAAAAGGACTTGTACAACCCGACCATTATATGATATACTTATCTATATTCACTCTGCAAAGGGGGAACCCGCTATGCTGAAAAAGAGAATATTCGCCGCCCTGTCGGCGCTGATGATAACCGTGGGAATGCTGTGCGCCGCCCTGCCGGTGTCCGCTGAGGGCTATCCCCTGCCGGAGGACACCAAGCTGTACGCCCAGTCCGCCATCCTGGTGAACCTGACCGGCGACGCCGAGGGGGACGTGGTGCTGTATCAGAAAAAGGCGGACGAGGTACACGCCCCCGGCTCTATGATGCGGTATGCGGTGGCGGCCTACGCCCTGCAGCGCATCCGCCAGGAGGATATGAACATTGACAAGGTCACCGGCAAATACACGGCGGATATGTTCAACCGCTACGTGGCGGGCACCGGCGTGCCCACCGCCAATATGACCTTTGGCGAGGAATGGACCCTGCGGGATCTGCTGGCGGTGTCCTTTATGCAGTCCGCCAGCGATGCGGTCACCGTGTTGGCGGTGGCCATCGACGGCAGCGTCAACGCCTTTATGGACGGTATGAACGATATGGCCGCCGACATCGGGTGCGAGTACACCCACTTCTCCAACCTGACCGGCTTGGACAGTCTGGGACAGTACACCACCGCCCGCGATATGTACCGCATCATCCGCTATTGCCAGCAATTCTCCGAATTCGAGGAGATGGCGGCTCAGTATCAGGTGACGGTGAAGCCGAAATCCGGCGGCAGCCGTACCTACGTGTCCAACAACAGCCTGCTGCAATCCTCCAGCATCCATCACTACAGCCCCATCGCCCACAGCCGCACCGGTCTGTCGGAGCACGAGGGACGCACCTGTGCCTCGGTGGCGCGGGACCAGGGCTATGAGTATCTGGTGGTGGTGCTGGGCTGCCCCGAGGAGAACCAAAAGGGCGAGACCGGTCTGCACTATCGGGACACCAAGACCCTGTTCCAGTGGGCCTTTAACCATTTCGACCACCAGACGGTTCTGGGCAAGAGCGAGATCATCGCCACCCTGCCGCTGGAGCTGGCGTGGGACACCGACCACATCAATCTGGTGCCCGCCGACAAGGTAGCCACCGTGGTGGATAAGAATCTGGATCTGACCCAGATCATCCGCAAGGTCACCCTGTACGAGGAATCGGTGCAGGCGCCGGTGGAAAAGGGTCAGGTGCTGGGTCAGGTGGAGCTGATCGTCAACACCGACCAGGTCATCGGTCGGGTGGATCTGGTGGCCGGCGAGACCGTGGAGCGCAGTCAGCTGCTGTGGGCTCTGCAGGGGGTCGGCGGCTTCTTCACCTCCGGCTGGTTCTGGCTGATCGTGGGCGTGCTGGTGCTGCTCATCGGCGGCTACATCGGCTACGCCATCCTGCACAACCGCCGTCGCCGCCGTCAGCGCCTGCAGCGCGGCGGACGGATGTAAGAGGTGCCTATGAACGAACAATGTAAGCCCCGTCTGACCGATGCCGGCTACATCCGCGATCTGCTGGATCGGCACGGCTTTCGCTTTTCCAAAAAACTGGGTCAGAATTTTCTCATCAACCCCTCCGTGTGCCCCCGTATGGCCGAGGCCTGCGGCATAGGACCCGAGGGCGGCGTGCTGGAGATCGGTCCCGGCATCGGCGTACTCACCCGCGAGCTTTGCCGTCAGGCGGGTCGGGTGGTGGCCATCGAGCTGGATGACCGTCTGCCCCCCGTGCTGGCGGAGACGCTGGCGGGGGTGGATAACCTGTCCTTCGTCTGGGGGGACTGTATGAAGCTGGATCTCCCCGCCCTGCTGCAGAAGCACTTCGGCGACCGCCCCGTGGCGGTGTGCGCCAACCTGCCCTACTACATCACCAGCCCCATCATTATGATGCTGCTGGAGAGCCGTCTGCCGGTGGAGAACATCACCGTAATGGTGCAAAAGGAGGCCGCCCAACGGCTGTGCGCCACCCCCGGCACCCGCGAGGCGGGCGCGGTGACGCTGGCGGTGCAGTATTACGCCGAGGCGGAAACCCTGTTCGGGGTGTCCCGCGGCAGCTTTATGCCCGCTCCCAACGTGGACAGCGCAGTCATCCGTCTCACCTGCCGCAAAACGCCCCCCTGTCCGGTGCAAAACGAGGCGGTGATGTTCCGTCTCATCCGCGCCGGCTTTAATCAGCGGCGCAAGACTCTGCTCAATTCCCTCACCGGCGCCGGCTATACCAAGGAGCGGCTGTCCGCCGCCTTTGGCGCGGCGGGGATCGCCCCCACCGCCCGCGCCGAGCAGCTGACCCTGCCCCAGTGGGCAGCGCTGGCCAACACCCTGTGTGAATAAACAAAAAAGCACTCTGTAACCCGTGGGTTACAGAGTGCTTTTTTATGATTGCTTATTCTGAAGATAGCTTTTCTCCATCTCCTTGACCATCGCGGTCTTCAGCTCCTCCGGCAGCTGACGGAACATCTGCACCAGCTGGCGCTCCGGCAGAGACAGCGTCCACTTATAATCGTCGGCATCCGCCACCGCGGCCTCGCTCGCCATCTCCTCCCGTCCCAGCAGACAGTCCAAGGTCACGCCGTGATACTCCGCCAGACGCACCAGCGCCTGATGGTCGGGACAGACGCGCCCATTCTCATATTTGGTATAGGTGGTGCGATCCACCTGCAGCTGTCTGGCAACCTCCTGCTGGCTGACCCCCCGACGCAGGCGCAGAGCCCGCAGGCGAGCGCCCAACAGCGCCATGGGCATTTCTTCCTTATGAGGTTTCACGCGACCACCTCCTTATGGTGCATAGAATTCACATCGTACTTTTATGATACCACCACCGACCCGAAACCTCAACCGAAAACCCACGAAAAAGCGTGCCGTTTATGCACTAGCCCTTGCTCACAAAAGGTTTACAAAATATTCCTTGTTTTTCCTGCGGGGTTTTGATATACTTTATTCAACGAGAGGAGGATTCCTTATGGAACGGAAAAACTCTGTCAAACGATGGCTGTGGACCTTTTCTCTGGTGGCCGCCGCCATACTGGTATATAAACTGTACGACAACTTCGGTGAGGCTGTGGGGCTGATCGGCAAGATGATCAGCATTCTGTCCCCCTTCGTGGGCGGATTCATACTGGCCTTCTTTATGCACGGTCCCAGCAACCTGCTGGAGAAGCAATTCCTCAAGCTCAAGGGCAAGCTGTGGCCTAAGCTGGCGCGCCCGCTGGCGCTGTTTATCTCCTACGTGGCGCTGCTGAGCCTGCTGGCGCTGGTGATCTATCTCGTCATCCCCGCCGTGGTGGACAGCATCACCGGCCTGATCGAGGCCCTGCCCGACTACTACGCCTCGCTGATGACCACGGTGGATAAGCTGGTGGAGCCCGGCGGTCTGCTGGAGGATCTGAGACTGCAGGATCGCCTGCAGGGTGTATACGACTCGCTGGTGGGAGCCCTCACCGAGCTGGTGACCACCGAAAACATCGTCACCGCCATCAAGGGTGTGGGCAGCGTGGCCTCCGCCATCATTAAGGTGGTTATTTCGGTGATCGTATCTCTGTATATGCTGGGCGGGCGTGAGCACCTGATTCGGGCGCTGAAGAATTTCCTGTCCCTGTTTATCAAGCCCAAGACCCTGCACACCCTGGGCGATTACACCCACCGCACCGGCACCATCTTCTACAAGTATTTCTTCGGCACCTTCCTGGATTCCTTGTGCGTCGGCGTGGTGGTGTCCGTCGGACTGCTGATCTTCCGCGTGCCCTACGCCATCCTGCTGGGTATGGGTCTGGGTCTGCTGAATATGATCCCCTATTTCGGCGCCATCGCGGGCTGCATCGTCATCGCGCTGGTGACCCTGCTGACCAACGGATTCTACACCGCCCTGGGCGTCACCGTCTACACCATCGTCGTCCAGCAGATCGATGCCAACATCATCCAACCCCGTGTGGTGGGTGATTCGGTGGGTCTGCGCCCCATCTACGTGCTGCTCAGCATCACGCTGTTCGGCGGACTGTTTGGGTTCTGGGGCATCTTCCTGGCGCCGCCGCTGATGGCCATCATCCAGATGCTGGTGCGGGACGCCACCATCGCCCGCAACCGCAAGCTGGCTCAGGCGGAAGCCGAAACCGAAAGCGCCCCCGAAACAGAAGAATAACGCAAAAAGCACCTCACGGAATATCCGTGAGGTGCTTTTTTAATTACACAAGCTTTGTATAGGGGCAGGACGGCTGAATGGCACGGATGCGGGCGATGATATCCGCCACCTGACCGCTGTCCGCCATACCCTCGGCGCACTGGCGGAATTTGATCTCCAGATCCGCCCAGGAGAGCCGTTTTTCGCCCTCTCCCTTGGGGGTCAGCACCGTCTCGGTATAGGTCTTGCCCCCTGCCGTAACGGTCACCACCGCGCCGCGGATGCCCTTGGCTCGGTTTTCCAGCTCGGGGTCGGTGACCACCCGCACCAGCGGCACCAGTCTGTCGGTCATACGGCAGCCGGATACCTCCAGCTCCGCCAGACCGAACTCGCCCTTTTCCAGCGCGGCGGCCAGGCAGTAGTGCAGCGAGAACTTCGCCTCGTCCACCGTCTTGGGATAGGGGGTGTGACCGGTGGATTTCACCGCGTTGGGATAGATGGTGACCAGAATGTCCTCCACGTCCTCCACCGCGACACCGTCGGCGTCCATCCGACGGCGGATGTCCACCGCCGCGTCGATGCCGCAGTGGGTGTGACGGCAGGAGGGGTACAGCTTAAGATAGCTCTCGTTAATGGTGAAGGTTTCACCCAGACCGCTGAACAGCGTGTCCTCGTCCACCGTATCGCTAAAGGCGTTAAACCAGCCCTTTTTGCTCTCCAGCGGGTTGCGGGAGCTCTCCACCCCCAGCGCCGCCAGCTGCGCCGACTCCAGACCGATGCGGGCGCCGTTGGCGGGGTTGATGGGCTTGCACCCCTGCCCGCTCTCCTCGATGATGATCAGTCCGGAGGACTGGATGGCGGCCAGCGAGATGGCGTTGTAGATGCCGTCGGCATCCAGACCCATCAGCTTGGCACAGGCTGCGGCGCAGGCGATGCCGCCGCCGATGCCGGTGGAGTGGAAGCCCTTGGCGTACAGGCTGGGCTGAGCCGCCCCCACCACGCGATTAAACACGTCATAACCGGCCACAATGGCGGTAAACACATCCTGCCAGGTCACGCCCTCCAGGGTGTCCGCCAGCGCAAACACCGCCGGCATCACGTGGGTGGCAACGTGTCCCGCCGCCTTACGGTTGCCGTCGTCCATATCTGCTCCGTGGGCGAACAGGGCGTTGATAAACGCCGCGTTGGTCTCCGGCATCTTTTTATCCATAAACAGCACGGTCGCCCGCGGGTTACCGCCCATATCGGTCATCCGACGGATGACCTTGTCGTTCAGGGCGGCGTTAATGCGATAGCCCGCGAAGCAGGCGGCGTAATAATCGGCGATAAACAGCTTTACCTGTTCCACCGTCGCCGCGTCCAAATGCTCAAACCGCAGGTCAGCCACAAAGCGGCTGATGCGGGTGGTAATATCCTGCATACTCGTTTCCTCTCTTACAGCAGTGCGCACAGCTCGTCCAGGCGAGTCTCCACGTTCAGCGCCGCATCGGCAATGGCGGCAGCCTCCGCTTCGGTCTTACCGCCGTACAGAGCCAGGGCGGTGAACTTGTCAATGGCCTCCTGACGGGTCAAGGGGTTCTCCGGCTCGCCCTTGGGCAGCACGCTCTTGCCGCTGATGACGCGACCGTCCTTCAGAGTCACGTCCACCGTGGCGATGGTCTCCTTCGGGAAGGCGGCGGTCATATCCGCGTCCTCGGTGGTGACGATCTTCTTGGTCAGCGCCTGCACGTCGGGGTTGTTCAGAGAATCCTCGGTGAACGCCTCCATACCGGTGCGACCCAGCACGTAGGTCACCGCAAAGTTATAGGGGATGCTCATCTTGGCAGAGGCAGCGCCCTTAATGTCGGTGTGGTCGTGCTTTTTGACCGCCAGGGCGTAGGTTTTAATATGCACGCTGTCGATATCCTCCACCGCCAGCACGCCCTGGGCACGCAGGTCGCGGGCCACGTCAATGGAGGGGTGGGTGTAGCGGCAGGCGGCGTAGGGCTTGATATACGCCTTCTGCACCGCGTAGGTGCCGTTGAGCAGGGTGGGGGCAAACTCCACGTCCTCGCTGCCGTACATCTGGCTGAGGAAGCCCGCCATACCCGACAGGGCGTCGTCCGCCGTGTCAAAGCCTGCCTTGGCCATCTGGGTGGCAATCAGACCCAGCAGCGCGGTCTTACCCACGTTGAAGGGCTTGAGCTGAGAGCCGTCCTCCAGCACCTTGAGGGTGCCGGTGGCACAGGCCGCCGCCGTGGAAAAGGCATCCTTGCGCTGCTTGTCATTATAACCCAGCAGCTCGGACACCGCCACGGCAATACCCAGCAGACCGCAGGTGGCGGTGGCGTGATAGCCGCGCTGCTTGTGGGTGGGCTGGATGGTCATGGCCATGGTGAAGGAGGTCTCATAGCCCAGCACCGCCGCACGCAGCAGCCGGTCGCCGCTAACCTTGTGCTTCTGTGCCAGTGCCAGCAGCACCGAGAACAGGGGCGAGCCCAGATGGATGATGCCGGCATTGGTGCCGTCGTCAAAGTCCAGGGCGTGACCGTTCAGACCGTTAAGGAACACGGCGTTGTTCATACTCATAGGCACGTTCAGACCGATGGGGCGGATGTCGCCGCCCTGCTCGCAGAAGCTCTCCACCAGGCTGTCCACCTTAGCGCGGTGCTCGTGCAGACCGGCCAGAGTCACGCCGATGTAGTCCAGCAGCGCCAGCTTGGCGCGATCCAGCACCTCGGCGGGGATTTCCTTTTCTTTTACCTCGTTGATTCGGTTTAAAAACAGATCGGTTTTGTTCATACGGACACCTCACATTATTAATGCATATACGCATTAATTTTACACGGAATAAAGGCAAATGTCAACCCGTTCTACTATGCCACCCGCTTCATTCATCTATACACCAACCGCGTTCGGCGGCGGGCAGGAGAGCAACTGAAAACCCCACCTCGAAAAGAGATGGGGTTGCTAAGGACAGTAATCTTTGATAAAAACGAAATTTGGCACACAAATTTCCTGCTTGCAACAGTATAAGACAAAACTATCCGAAGAAGAGAAAACAAAACTCTTTTTCGGGTAGTAATTTTTATATAGTGATATTCTGTGCTAAAAGCACAGAGTGATATTTCCCTTTCAGGAAGTGATATTGAAATCTTGCGATTTCAGTGATATTTTATTCGCCATAAACTGCCGGAGGCAATATCACTTGAACTTTAGTTCAAATATCACTGCGAAGCAATATCACTCGCCTTAAGGCGAATAAAACTGCCCAAGTGTCCTTAAGGACACTTGGGCAAAAGAGGTGGGGTTTTGGTTAGCTGATGGCGCGGACCAGGGAATACAGCTGGGTGGCGATGTCCTTGTATCCCTGCGTAGCGGGGTGAACCGCGCCGTGACCGCTGGCGGCCATGTTTTCTTTTGTATTCAGCGCCGCATTAGTGGTGGCAACGTACACGTTGTCCATTCCCTCCACGTGCTTAATGATCTCCAGATTGGCCAGATAGGTGTTGCGCTTATACCGCTCGGCGGTTTGCTTCATCTCATAGGCATACTCAAACTTCTTTTGATCGGCGGAACCGGGCAAAATCAGATTCCACACAACCTTAATGTCCGGATCGTATTCGTGGATGCTCTCGATCATGGTATCCATATACTGCAAATACAGGGACGTAAAGGATTTCTCCAGCTCGGTATCGTTTTGGGCTCCAAACACGTCGTTGATGCCCAACTGGATGCACACAACGTCGACGTCCGTATACCACTGAGACTCCATATAATACCGAAAATCAAAGCTTTTCGTGGTGGGGTTGTAGAAGGGATTGATGCGTCCGTCAAATCCTTTGAAACTCACGTAATGTTCTGCGCGCCAACCGCCGCGACCCTCCATTTTATTGTCAGCATTGTAGAGATACGGCGGAATTAGGGTGCCCAGCAGGGTCAGGTCGCAGTTGTCCGCGCCCGCCAATTTCAGCAATTGCTCCGTTTCCCGCCCCGCTTCGATGGTGGAATCACCGATGACCAGCATAGTCAGCTCGTCCTTCTTGCTACGATCCTTGACGTGGATGACACAGGTGCCCTCGCTGACTACGTTCTTCTTATTGCGGGCGGTGAAGCGGAAGGTGACCTTCTCCGCCTTGCGGGGGGTGTACTCCCAGCGGTCCTTGTAAATGGTGCCCTTGCCGCCGGCATCCACCTCCACTTCCAGATCCTCTAAGGAGTTGTAGCCGGTCAGATTCAGATAATAGAACGTGATGGGCTGACCCACGTAGGCGTAGGTTTCCTTGGGGAGCGCCGGGGTGGGCGCCACTTCCTCCTCCGGCACCGTGGTCGTGGTGGTCTGCTGCTCCACGACGTTGGTGGGCGGTGTCACCTCAACCGGATCATCACGGTTCGAATCCAAATAATCCATCAAAAACACCAGCGCGAAGGCCGCTCCGATGATCACCACGCTAAAAATAACGTTGCGGATAACATCTCTCCGAATCAGCTGCTTGCGGTCATAGTGGCGATGCTTTTTGTGCTGATGTGATCTATGCTCGTGCTCGTTACTCAAAACAGTATCCTCCTATAAGCGCAGGGGTCTACAAAAACTACCCATTATACTATGTTACACTATACACCTCTTGCCTGTTTTTGTCAAGAAAGGAGGACGTTGTGTTAGCGCTTGACTATGCCCTATCTTACCGGTGCCGCTCGCCGTGATCGCACTTACAATACGGCCCCCTTGCCTAAAGGGGGCTGTCCGAAGCGCCAGCGAGGACTGGGGGATTCAATAAGCACACACTCTCTAAGTAACATCTAATCACACATTGGCGCCTACTCGACTATAATTGAGAAAGATGTTGGCACCTACACGACATTCGCCTGCGGCGAAGTCGGTCAAATAGCCCTTGGCGGGATTGTGTTGGCAGCCTACTCTACGTTCGCCTACGGCGAAGACGGTCAAATATGCGGCGATGCCGCATTGTAGGGGCGGGCGTAGCGAAGCGACACGAGCGGTAGTGAATGACTGTCCAGTGGACAGTCAGAGCCGCGAGTGGACCGAGCCGCAGCGAGACCCTCGACCGCCCGTTAGCCGCCACAGGCGGCGTGCCTCCCTTGTGCAAAGGGAGGTGGT
>JAZQKF010000045.1:0-18565 GCA_045542015.1 Acutalibacteraceae bacterium | reverse complement strand
TGCCTTCATCGGCGAGGAAGAACTGCATTTGACTCCTATAGAATACAAGCTGCTTTGCCTGATGTCAAAGAACGTCGGTAAAGTACTGACACATACCTTCATCACCCAAAAGGTCTGGGAAGTCGGATCGTAGCCATGTCGTTCTGTGAGCCAAGGAGTTGATTTATGACATTGTCTTCCTAAGACCGCTTGGCCTCCGACTTGGTCCAATATGCCAATTATCGTTATCAGCGCCAGAAGCGAGGACAGTGATAAAATTGAGGCGCTTGATAACGGAGCTGACGATTACTTGACAAAGCCCTTCTCGGTAGAAGAACTGTTGGCCCGTCTTCGTGTAACCGGCAGACGACTTGCTATGATGCAGGCAAACGTCGGCGCCAATGAGTCGGTATTTACAAACGGAAAGCTCAGGATCGACTACGCTGCAGGCTGTGCCTTCCTTGGTGAGGAAGAGCTGCATTTGACCCCGATTGAGTATAAGTTGCTTTGCCTTATGTCACAGAACGTTGGTAAGGTGCTGACACATACCTTCATCACTCAAAAAGTCTGGGGCAGCAGTTGGGATAATGATGTGGCTTCACTGCGTGTGTTTATGGCAACCCTTCGTAAGAAATTGGAGGCCGCACCGGATTCGCCCCAATATATTCAAACTCATATCGGTGTCGGCTATCGTATGATGCGCGTGGAGTAAAATAGAAATGAACAAACAGAAGAGTAGCGTGAAAGTTGATTGAATATAAGAAAAACTGATCGCACAAAAAGAATTTATTCTTAGATCAACAAAAAGCAAGATGGATTTTCGAAAAGGGCGGCGACTCAAAAAAGTCATCGCCCTTTTCGCATCTCAATTTGAAATTTTAAAAACAATTGGAAATTCTACTCATAATTTCTACAAAAAGTGTGGTACTAATATCACATTAAAATTGTAAAAAGAGGAGAATTATATATGAACGCAACAGGTATTGTGAGAAGAATTGAGGAATGCGTTATAATAACACAAAAATGCGATAAGCCCTTACAAATACTGGGCTTTCGGGCTATTTTTGAAGAAAAATTTTTGACAAAAAACAGCATATTTTGACTTATACATAGCAAAAGCGAGGTGAATTTCACCTCGCTTTCGTTACATTACGGAATATCAATTGTTATTTTGGTTTCGTTATATTCTTCACCAATAAGGTAGGTAATTATTGCGTTGTTATCGCCATCAAACTTACACCCAAGTGCAAAATCTGCAGCTACAGGTGAAACATTTTCAAGTTCGTATGTTTTGTAATATACTGACTTGTCAAATATATTTTGAACTGAAATGAAATGCTTGTTATCTTTATAATCGGCGCAAACAACATAATCGCCTTGGGTAGCTAAAACATAATAAAAGGTTTCAGATGTTTTGCTGTTTTCCACATCGCAATATACCGCCCAATTGGTTGAAAGTCCTGTTCCAGTTTGGGTTTTCAATTCGTAAACAGTAGCGCTTATCTGATTTATTTTAGGCTCTCTAACAACGTTCTCTTTTTGGAATAATATATTATTATTCAAATCGTAGAATTTGTATGAATATGTTTTATCATCGTTTTTTGTTGAAGCGTACAAGTCAGATAAAGCTTTTTCGTTTTTATCCTTTATGTCAGCGATAAGCAACTTGCCTATTTCTTTTATAGTTATTGTGCCGATTTCATTACTTGGGACAATTTGATAGGTATCTAATAATTTATTGTTCTCTAATTCCATTAGTATATAATTATCAGAGTTGTTATGAACAATAATTTTATTTTGGTAATCGTTTGCAATATAAAACGTTGTTGTATCTTTTGCGTTTTCTTTTCCCGCCATGCCAAACATACTGCATAAAAAAACAATACCGGAAATTAACAAAGCAAATTTCATTAGGTTCTTTCTAAAGATAGAATAGTGACCTTTTTCATGGCTTTTCTCTTCTTCAATTGCTTTTTCTCGAACGTTTTCCGAATATTTTTTCCATTTTTCGGAATAGGAAATCTTCTCTTTTATCAACAATAGGGGAGCAAAAAATGTATAAATTAAGAAAACAACATACATTATAAGAATTGTTGCAAGACTAGCATTGAATTTTTTTACTATTGCATAATTCATTGTAGATATAATAGCAAAACAGATAGATACATTAATCAGCCTTGTTGCCGCGTAACTTCTTGCTTCCTTTGAGGCTTCCAAGATCGGGCGAAGAAAAATGACCATAGAATATAAAACCATTAGTACTATAAAAGAAATTTCTATAACACTACCAAGGCTTAAGTCAACATAAGATAGAGGGATTCCATAATAAGATAATTTTCCTTTTTGGTATTGATAAGTAAATAGATATGCCAACCCTATAAACAATGAAATTATTATTCCATTTTCGAGAATGGTACTAAACACCTTTTTCATAAATTCACCCTTTTTTATTATATCATAACGGATTTAAAAAGTAAATCTAACAGTATAAATCTCCTCAAAATACAGATAATAACAACACAATTTGTAATTTAAGGAGAAATGTATATATGAAAGCAACTGGAATTGTACGCCGTATAGACGATTTGGGCAGAGTTGTGATTCCGAAGGAGATTCGCAGGACGATGCGGATTCGGGAGGGGGATCCGCTGGAGATCTTTACCGAGAAGGATGGGGAGGTCGTATTCAAAAAATACTCCCCCGTAGGGGAGCTGTCCCCCTTTGCGGTGCAGTATGCCGACGTGCTGTCCCGCGCCTGCAATATGACCGTGCTGGTGTGCGACCGCGACCACGTCATCGCCGCCGCCGGCCCCAACCGCAAGGAATTCTATGACCGCCGCGTGTCCGCAGGTCTGGACGACGTCATGGAAAGCCGCCAGTCCTTTGTCGCCGTCACCGGCGGCAACCACCGCCTGCAGCCGGTGGAGGCGGTCACCCGCTTCGCCGCCGTGGCCTCCCCCATCCTCGCCGCCGGCGACATCACCGGCGCGGTGTGCCTCATCCAGCCTGAAAGCGGTGCCGCCCCCTCCGAGGGGGACGTGCGGCTGGCCCAGGTGGCCGCCGCGTTTTTGGGTAAACAAATGGAGGAATGACGGGGGCGGTTGACAATCCCCCCGTCAGCCTATCGGCTGACACCCCCCTTTAGGCAAGGGGGGCTTGGTCGCCTGCGGGCGGGGACTCCACCTCCCTCAAGAGGGAGGCAAGGGAACGACAATCCCCCAGTCACGGCTATTGCCGTGACTGCCCCCTTTACACAAGGGGGGCTTTTGTGTGCCGCCACGAGAAACAAAAAGGCTCTGTCCGTGATGGACAGAGCCTTTTTAATGTGTGAAACGGTTTTCGTGTGTGAAACAAGTGGTTATGCCACGTATTTGAAAAACAAATACGCCACGCCGAACATCACGCACAGGGCTGCGGCAAATACCAACGTGGGCAGCAGCATCATACGAAACGCCATCCAGAAGGTGCGCAGCTTATCCCCAAAAGAGGAATACGACGGAGTTGCATCCGAGCGAAAATACTTGCCGAAGCCGGCGTCCACGCCGGACATATCCGCCAGCGTGCGACCGTCATCCACATAGGTGACTTTTTCCTTTTTCGGTTTTTTATCCGACACAAATACTCCTCCTTTCACGGGATTTTACTTTTCATTCTATGACCGCTGATGAAAGCGGGTTGTATGGATCGGTGAGACGGTTTTTCTGTCGGGGATAGCCGTAAAACGCAGGCAATACTGTATGTATTACCGAGTATTTACGGCAGTTCCGGCGGAAAACCGGCCGCCGAGCCGTGCGACCAAGCTTGAATCAGTGGTCATTCAATAAGTGGCAAGCCGCGAAGTGACCGGGCTCGTATTCCTTATACTCCGGCACCACGTGCTTGCAGATCTCCTTGGCGTAGGGGCAACGGGTGTGGAAGCGGCAACCCTTGGGCGGGTTGGCGGGGGACGGAATATCGCCGCCCAGCGCGATGCGCTGCATCTTATGATTGGGGTCGGGGTTGGGCACGGCGGAGAACAGCGCCTTGGTATAAGGATGCAACGGATTCTTGAAAATATCCTCCTTGCTGCCGAACTCCATCATACCGCCCAGGTACATTACACCGATCTTATCGGAGATAAACTTAACCACCGACAGATCGTGGGAAATGAACACGTACGCCAGATTCATCTCCCGCTGCAATTTCTTCAGCAGGTTGATGATCTGCGCCTGAATGGACACGTCCAGAGCAGACACCGGCTCGTCGCAGATGACCAGCTTGGGGTTCACCGACAGGGCGCGGGCGATGCAGATACGCTGGCGCTGACCGCCGGAGAACTCGTGGGGATACCGCTCGAAATAGTAATCCCGCAGACCGCACTTATCCATCAATTCCAGCACGTAGTCCTTGACCTGCTCCTTGGGCACGATGTTGTGCACCTTGACCGGCTCGGACAGCAGTCCGCCCACGGTGTCCCGGGGAGGCAGAGAGGAATAGGGGTCCTGGAAGATGATCTGCATCTGCTTGCGCACCTCCCGCATCTGGGAGGGCTTCAGGTGGGTGATATCCTGACCGTTGAAGATGATCTGACCGCCGGTGGGCTCGTGCAGCTTCAGAATCGCACGGCCGGCGGTGGTCTTACCGCAGCCGGACTCGCCCACGATACCCAGGGTCTCGCCCGCCTTCAGCTTAAAGGAAATGTCGTCCACCGCCACCAATTCCTTGGTGACCTTGCCCAACATGGTCTTCTTCATCGGGAAGCACTTGCGCAGGTGGCGCACCTCCAGCACGCAGTCGGGGTCGAAGGGCTGCTTCAGATCCTCCTCGATCTGCTGTTTACGGGCGGCGGCATACTCTGCGGCCAACGCCGCGTCGTCGTATTCGACGGCGGTGGTGGTTACCTTATCATCAGCCATTTTCTGCCTCCTCTCCGTACAGGTGGCACGCCACAAAGTGGGTGGGGCTCACCTGCACCATCTCGGGATAATCGCCGCCGCAGCGGTGAGTGCACATGGCACAGCGCTCCTTGAAGTAGCAGTAGGAGGGCATATTCACCGGGTTGGGCACGTTGCCGGGGATGTTGTACAGCTCGGTGTTGTCGTCCAGCGTCATCGTGGGCTTGGACTTCTGCAGGCCGATGGTGTAGGGGTGACGGGGATCCTCGAAGATCTCGTGGACGGTACCCTTTTCGATCACCTTGCCCGCGTACATAACCACCACGTAGTCCGCCATCTCGGCGATGACGCCCAGGTCGTGGGTAATCAGCAGAATGGAGCCGTCGATCTTATTCTTAATATCCTGTAAGAGCTCCAGAATCTGCGCCTGAATGGTCACGTCCAGCGCGGTGGTGGGCTCGTCGGCAATAATCAGACGGGGCTCCGCCGCCAGCGCCATAGCGATCATCACGCGCTGACGCATACCGCCGGACAGCTCGTGGGGGAACGCCTTATACACGTTCTCGGGGATGATGCCCACCAAGCGCAGCATCTCATAGGATTTTTCCTTAGCCATCTCCTTGGTGGCGTTCGGCACGTGGATGAGGGTGACCTCGTCCAGCTGCTGACCGATGGTGAAGATGGGGTTCAGGGAGGTCATGGGCTCCTGGAAAATCATCGCCACCTGCTTGCCGCGGATGCGATGGATCTCGTGGATGGGCATCTTGGCGATGTCGTAGACCTTATCCTCGGTGACCAGGTTGCCCTGATCGTCGGTGACAGGGTTGCCCTTTTCGTCACGGACGTACTCGGAGGACTGGAAACGGATAGAGCCCTCCACGATCTGACCGGTGGGACCCTGGATCAGACGCATCACCGACATACTGGTCACCGACTTACCGCAGCCGGACTCGCCCACCACACCCACAACCGAGTGCTTGGGCACGTCGTAGGACACGCCGCCCACCGCCTTGACCACACCCTGCTCGGTGTAGAAATAGGTGTGCAGATCCTCGATCTCCAGAATGTTGGCGGGGTCCTTCATCTCGGACAAAAATTCGCTCTCGGGGGCCTTACGGTTTTTGTAGGCCTCCAGCCGCTTGATCTCCTTGGCGTTTGCCTTGGCGATGGCGCGAATCTCACGGCCGGACAGGTAATTCTTATTCTCATTCTTTCCAGCCATCCGTTATCGCCTCGCTTTCGGGTCAAGGGCATCCCGCAGACCGTCGCCCACGAAGTTGAAGCCCAGCACGGCGATGACGATGCACACGCCGGCGGGAACCCACACGTACAGGTGGTTCTGCAGGATCTCCGGGTTGGTGGTGATGATGTTGATCATCGAGCCCCAAGCGGTGTAGGGCGCCTTAATGCCCATATTCAAATAGGACAGGGACGCCTCATACAGGATCATACTACCCAGACTCAGGGACATCTGCACGATCAGCTGGGGCATCACGTTGGGGACCAGATGCTTAAAGATCTTGCGGCCGGTGGAATAGCCCATGGCCTCCGCCGCCACCATATACTCCTGCTCACGCAGGGACAGGATCTGACCGCGCACCAGACGGGCGGTGCCGGGCCAGGAGATAAAGGTCAGGAACATCATCAGCACGTAGATACGCCAGTCCTCTTCCACTCTGCCCAAGGATACCCAGCCGTCAAAGGCGGAGGAGATGATCAGCAGAATCGGGATGCCGGGCAGGCACATCAGCACGTCGCAGACACGCATAATCACGTTGTCCACCATACCGCCGAAATAACCGGCGATGCCGCCGATGAGTACGCCGAACAGAGTCAGCAGAAACACGGTCATAAAGCTGACCAGCAGGGACACGCGACCGCCGTACATCAGGCGAGCCAGCACGTCGTAGCCCTGGTCGTCGGTGCCCAGCGGATGGCGGGCAGAGGGCGGGGACAGGAAATTGTCCGCCAGCTTGGTCTCGGTGGTCTGCTGGATGACGTAGGTGACGCCGTCCACCTCATAGGTCACCTCAGAGGTGGCGTAGCTGGTCTTACCGCTCTTATCCAGCTCGGTCTCGCCCCACTGGGTATACACCAGCGGACCGGCGAAGCACAGCAGGAACAGACCCAGCACCATCACCAGACCGATGATGCTCAATTTGGAGCGGAAAAAGCGCCGCAGCAGCATCTGGGTGGGGGACATCAGCCGCACGTTTTTGTCAAGGGGGGTGTTGTCAGCGGTGTCGACGGATTGCTCCTGAACGTCCTGCTCTTTCAATTTCAGTTCTTCCATACAGCCACCCTCCTTACTCCAGTTTGACGCGGGGATCCACGATGCCGTACATCAGATCCGCCAGCAGCACGCCCAGCACGCTGAGCACAGCCAGGAACATATTGTATCCCATAATAAAGGGGATGTCACCGGCGTTCATCGCCTGCAGAGCGATGTTACCGATACCGGGCAGGTCGAACACCTGCTCGGTAATGATGGCGCCGGAGAACAGGGACGGCAGCAGACCGGCCATAGAGGTCACCAGCGGAATCAACGTATTGCGGAAGGCGTGCTTATTGATAACCACGCTCTCCTTAAGACCTTTGGCGCGGGCGGTACGGATGTAATCCGAGCCCAGCACCTCCAGCATATTGGTACGGGTCATACGCATACGGGCACCGATGGACAGGATAACCACCGTGAGGATCGGCAACGTCGCATAGCGGACGTAGTCCAGCAGCAGGCCGATGCCGGTCGTGGTGGTGGTGGCATCGCCCAGACCGCTGGCAGGGAACCAGCCCAGATCCAGCGCCAGCCAGCTCTTCAGCATATTACCAAAGAAGAAGGCGGGCAGGGAGATACCCACCATCACCAGCACGGTGACCAGATAGTCACGGAACTTATACTGGTGGGTGGCGGCGGTGATGCCCAGGGGGATGGCGATCAAGAACTCAAAGATGGTGGCGATCAGAGCGATGGCAAAGGAGGTGCCCATATGCTGAGCGATCTTCTCCGCCACCGGCACACCGTACTTAAAGCTGATGCCCAAATCCAGACGGCACAGGTCGCCCAGCCAGCTGAGATAGCCCTGGAAGATCTGCCACGGAGTGGCATTCTCGATCAGTCCGTACGCCTGGTACATCTTCTCCACCTGCTCGGCGGTCACTTCGGCGCCGGAGGTCTGCATGGCCACCACTTTGTCACGGACAAAGTCGATGGGCATCAGGCGGGTCAGGAAATAGATGATCAACGACACGCCCAGCAGAACCACGATGGCGTAACCCAATCGTTTAACTATATACTTTAACATAAGCTTCGTCCTTTACTCCAAGGGGATGGGGTCTCCCCCACCCCCTTGGTGGGTTGTCGTTAATTAGTTGGCGAACTCCAGCTCCCACAGGCGATCCAAGGGAGAGGAATAGGGGTTCACGTTCTCCGGCAGGCTGTCGGGGTTGATGACGTTGGCGTCGTAGGCGTACAGCACGTCGCGCTGGTACACCGGCAGCTCAACCGCCAGATCCAGGATGTAGCCCATAGCCTCTTTGTACAGCTCTTTACGCTCATCCTTATCGTTGGTCTCGCGGGCCTCGTCGATCAGATCGGACAGGTCGTCCAGAATGCCCAATTCCTCAGAGGTGCCGCTGTTCTTCAGGTAGTTATAGCCCCAGGCCAGGGTGCTGGTGGCGGTGGAATCCTTGTGATAGACCTGATACATATCGGGGTCCAGAGCAGAGGACCAGGCCGCCGCCCACACGGCCAGAGAACCGGTGGAGATCTTGGTCAGAGCCTGGGTGTCGCACACCACGGTGATCTCCCAGCCCATGCTGTTCAGCAGAGCGGCGGCGTCACGGAACACCTTATAGGTGGGGTGATCCTGCAGGGTGGAGCCGGCGATGGTGAAGGTGATCTTCAGGTCGCTGGAGCCCTCGGCCACGCCGGCCTCGCTCATATACTTCTCAATGTTGCTGCGGGCGATGTCCTCGCTCCAGGTGTCGGCCATGGGATAGTCGTGGCCGTTGTCCTTGATGAACTCGCCGTTCTCATCGGTGGGATATGCCCAGCTGACCATGGACATATTCCAGAAGATCTGCTCGGCAGTACCGACGCGGTAGTAGTCGATGGCCAGAGAGGTGTTCATAGCGCACATAATGGCGCGGCGCAGGTTGATATCGTTCACCTTGTTGGCGTTGATACCGATGTAACCGTAGCCCAACTGATCGGTGGTGATCATATTGTAGCCGTCCTTGCCCATGGCCTGCAGCTTGTCGTAGTTATCGGCGGTCAGAGAGGGGGTGATGTAGTGCACCTCACCGGTCTGCAGGGCGCCGATGGCGTTGTTGGAGGAAACCACCTTATAGCGGACCTTGTCGATCTTGGCATTCTCGATGCCCTCGCCCACGGTGGTGAACTTATCGTTGGCCTTGAAGTAGACCACGTTGTCCTTGTAGAAATCGGACTCGCTGGGGTTGTCGTCGTTGGCGTTGTTGGTCACCTTATAGGAACCGGCGCCCATAGGCAGCTTCACGTTGCGGGAGGACTGGATGATGCCGCTCATAAAGTCGAAGCTGGCATACTCCACGCCGAACTTGTTGTTGGCGATGTCCATCTCCACCGAGCTGCCCTCGCCGTAGTAGTGCTGGGGAGCCACGGTGACCGCAAAGTTCCAGATGGCCTTGGGGTCCACGCCGTTGATGGTGATCTTCAGCACGTCGTACTCGTCGGCATTCTTAACGGTGCCGTCCTCATTGTGATCGGAGGCCACCTTATACTCGGTGCCGTTGACGGTGATGGTGCTGCCGGCGGCGTCGGTGTGACCCAGAGACTCGATGCCGGAGATGTTCTGCACAGCCAGCTCACCGTCCTCGGTGTTCTCGTGCAGGATCAGCTCGCGGGCCTTGGCGGCGTAGTCGGTCTTCAGCTCACCGGCGGTGACCGAGAAGTACAGGATGATGTCCAGCTGACGGGCGATCATATCGTTGTAAACGTAGCTGACGGCCGCGTCCTTATCCTTAATGGTATTGGGGTACTGGGGGGTCAGCTTCTGGATCTTGGTGCGATCCTTCTTGCCCTCGGCGTCCTCGGCGTACTCCACCTCAACGTAGCCCTCGGCGAACATAAAGCGGAACACCTCGTCCTTAAACTCCTCGTGGGACTTATAGGGCTCGTCGGTGTAGGACTCCTGCACGCTGACAAAGTCGTCGTACAGCTCCTCCTTGAACATCTTCAGGGTGGTCTCATAGTCCATCAGCAGGGTGCTGTTGGTCACCTCTTCGGGGTTGTTGGAGATGGCGGACTGATAGCCGGAGGACACGGAATAGCCGGCAATGGCCTTCTTCATATCCTCATAGCTGACCTCGTTGGTGGGAGAGGCCTCGCGCTCGGAGATGAACAGGTTGACCAGCTCGTTGATACGGGCGTCGGCGCGGGTGTCCGCCTGAGAAGAGATCAGAGCGTCGCTGCCGCCGTCGTTGGTGGAGCTAACCGTCTGGGTGCGGTACTCCGCCAGACCCAGAATGTCGGTGGAGTACAGGGTGTTGGAGCCGGTGTACACCGGATCCAGATACACGTAGTAGTTGAACAGCACGTCCTCCATAGTCAGAGGATGGCCGTCGGAGAACTGGATGCCGTTCTTCAGCACGAAGTAGTAGGAGATGGTGCCGTCGTCGTTCTCCACGATCTCGTAATCCTTGGTGACCACGGCCTCGTCATCGCCGTAGGCCACCTCCACCTCGCCGTTCTCAAACTTGGAGGACAGCATACCGATCTGAGTCATAGACACGATGGTGCCGTCCGCGGCAGAGGTAGAGAAGAAGGGGTTGAACAGACCCTCGGGCTGATCGGTCATAATAACAAAAGCGTCCACGCTCTTGCCGCAGCCGGAGAAGGTCGAGACCATGCCGATCATCAAAGACAGGCACAGCAGCAAACAAAGAATTTTCCGTTTCACACTATCGCTTCCTTTACTTGTTTAATGAGTGGATCAATCCACGAATTCCAGAGTTACGGTGTTGCCGTCTACCTTGATCTTCACGCGGGACGGCTTTTCGCCGGTGGCGGAGCAGGTAACGTCCTGCGCCTTGACGGCGTCCCCATCGCCGATGCCGCACACCAGACCGATGGCGTAATCGTCGGTGCCGAAGTAGCAGCCGGAGTCGATGAGCAGGCTGCTGTCCTTGAGGGTCACGCCCTTGAGGGTGGCCTTGTCGGACAGGGTGCCGCACAGCACGCCGAAGGAGCTGCCCACCTTCATAGCGCCCTTCTTAATGGTCAGGGTGACCTTTTCGAAGGTGACGTCGGTGATGGTGGCCTTTTCGGTGATGGTGCCGAACAGACCCACGTTGGTCTTGGAGGAGTTTCTCTGCTCCAGGGTCACGTTGCGAATGACGTGACCGTTGCCCTGAATGGTGCCGGCGAAATTACCGGTCATCAGGGAGTCGGGCCAATACTTGTCGGTAAAGTCCAGATCGTCGTGCAGGACGTAAGAGCCGTTGACGCTGGCATTCTTAATGAACTGCTCGGCGGTGTAGATGTGATACCACTCGCCCTCGACCCAGTCGGTGTACACCTTCATCACGGCGCCCTCGGCGGTGCCGTTGTCGGCGTTCAGGGTGCCGGTGTGGGTGATGACGCCGTCGGTGACGGGCTGCTTGCCCTCGGCATCCAGATACAGCTTATCAAAGGTGTAGCCGTTGCGCTCGGGAACGTCGTTCATATCCATAGCACCGGTCTCCTCGTTCCATACGGGGAGGGTCAGGGTCTCGCCCAGGGTGCTGCACTCGTGGCTGCCCAGCAGGGTGTCGGGATTGCTGCGGTCGTAGAACTGCACCTCAAACTTGGGCACCCAGGCGGCGTACAGGGTCAGCACCGGCTCGGCGCTGGTGTAGGTGCCGCTGGGATCCACGGTGTGACGGTCGGCGGCGAAATCCCACAGACCGCTGTAGGTGTAGGTGGGATTGCCGTCGGCGTCGGTGCCGCTCTCGGTGCGCTGGGTGTACCAGCCGGCCAGCATACAGCCGGTCTTGGAGGCGGTAAACGCATTACCCTTTCCGCGCACCTGCTCGTTGTCCGGCGCCAGCAGGGCCAACGACACCTTGCCGTCGGCGCCCACGGGCATATCGGACACGTTGTAGGAGTCCACCATCACGTCGGTGTTGGTGGTGAAGATGCCGCCGTTGGCATCAAATTTAATGCTGACGGTGTAATTGGCCTCGTCGTTGATCTCGTAGGGCGTCTTAACGCCGCCGAAATCCGCGGTGGCGAGCCACCACACCAGCAGAGCCACCGCCGCCGCCGCGGCGATGCCCATCAGCACCCATTTGATCCAGACGGGGAGCGGCTTGCGCTCCTTGCGGGGTTTCTTTTCCTTACGGGGGTTGGGCTCCTTGGCGGGCTTGGGCTCTTTCGCGGGCTTTTCCTTTTTCTCCCGCTTGGGGAATACCTTGCGGAAGAAAGCCCCCACGGCGCAGCCGATCTTCTTGAAGAAGGCGCCCACGGGACGCAGCACCTTGCCGCAGAAGGCGGCGACGATGCGCCAGATCTTGACCACAAAGGCGGCCACGATGCCCCAGATCTTAACGATAAAGGCGATGGCGGGATCCAGCACGGGGGCGCACAGGGCGTACAGCTTTTTCAGCAGACCCCATACCCACAGGGCGGCCTTCTTGATGTAGGGCCACGCCCACAGAGCCAGCTTCTTCAGGTCGCGCCACAGCAGCTGTGCCAGGGCGGCCACCGCCAGAGCGGCGACGACGCACCAGTGAGCCACCGTCTTGCACACGCGGATAAAGCCGGCGGGGAACGCCTTGCAGAAGGCGATGAACTTGCCGGGGAATTCCTTGAAGAACTTCACAAAGCCGGCGGGGAACGCCTTAAAGAAGCGGACAAAGCCGCAGCCGAAGTTCTTCCAGAACCGGACGAAGCCGGCGGGGAACGCCTTGCAGAAGGCGATAAACTTACCGGGGACGGTCTTGCACCAATTCCAGAAGCGGCGGGGAGCGGTCTTCACCGCGTTGACCACGTCCTCCTCGGAGGTGAAGCCGTACTTGATGCGATAGGCCAGCACACACAGACCGATCAGCGCCGCGGCAATCACCAGACCCAGCAGCGTCCACCAGATCCAGGCGAAGGAGGGCTTCTCCTCCACCACCGGCTCGGTCTCGGGCTCCTCCTCGGCCTTATCCAGCGCCTCCAGGCGCTGCTCGGCCGTAACCAGGTCGGAATAGTTGTACACCAGACCCTGCTGCAGGGTGGTGGGCACCTTATCGTAGGCGGCGCGGGCGGCCTTAACCAAGGAGCGATGCTCCGCAGTCACCCGCTCGGGCAACGCCTCGATCGCCTTAATGGCGGCCACGGCGTAATCCTCGGCGGCGATGGTGCCGTCCAGACGCAGGTCAAAGTACTGGTCGTAAATGTAGGAATCGTAGTTAATGCCGTTGGTGGGACGGATCATCGCCACCTTGTCCTTGACGTAGCCAACGTAATCCTTGAAGTTGGCGCCGTAGAACACGTTGGAGTACATACCACCGGTGGCATTCCACATAAAGTAGGGGACGATGCCTTCGCCGGTGATGGACACCTCCTCACCGTTGTAATCGGTGTAGGTGCCGTAGTCGCCGGTGCCGGGTACGTGGGTGTAGCTCTCGTAGTAGGTGGGATCAAAGGCCTCCTCCAGCACGGGGGCACGGTAGCTCTTGAATACCACCATCTCCAGTCGGTCACAGTCGTAGAACGCCTTGTGACCCACAGCGGACACGGTATAGGGCAGATCCACCAGCTTCACGTCAGCGCCTACAAAGGCCATGGCGGATACGCGGACGGTGTTATCCATCACGGTCGCCTTGAGGGGATCCTTGCCCAGATAGGTGATCAGCTCCCAGCCCTCCGGCACCTTGCCGTACAGCGAGCCGCCGTACACGGTGACGTTCTTATTCAGGTCGAAGGTGTCGGTGGTGACCGTCTGGCGGACACCGTTCACCTTCTCCTCCTTCTCAGCGGTGAAGGGGGCGATGATACACATAGCGAAGGGGTTGTCGCCGATGGTCTCCAGCTCCTCGCCCAGCGTCACCTTGAAGGGGGTGTACTCCTCCTTCAGGAAGGCGTGGTCGCCGATGTGCTCGACGTCGGTCAGAACCGCCTCGGTCAGAGCGGAGTAGGCGAAGCCGTAGTTGCCGATGGAGGTGACCTTGTCCAGATTCTCCACCTTGCTGAGAATATCGCAGTAGGAGAAGGCAGCCTCGTCAATGGTGGCGCCCTTGGGGTTGAAGGTCACGTTGTTCAGCTTACGGTTGTACACAAAGGCGTACTCGCCAATCTCCTTGGCGGCGGACAGGTCCGCCTTGCGCAGGTTGCCGCACTCGGTAAAGGCGTATTCGCCCACCGTCTTGACGGCGGCGAGATTGACGCTCTGCAGCGTCTCACAGCCGGCGAAGGTGTAGGGCTTTATCTCGGTGATCTTATCGTTCAGCTTGACGCTGACCATATCGCGGCAATAGGCGAAGGCGTATTCGCCCACGCTCTTGGCGGCGGACAGATCCGCCTTTTTAATGCGGGGGGAGTGATAGGTGTACATATAGTGACCGGTGTTATCCACCGCCGCCACGCTCATCTGGTCGTCCAGACACATATAGTACACGTCACCGGACATAGCGTAGTCGCCCAGCTCGGTCACGGCAGACAGGTCGATCTCCTCCAGGCTGGCGTTGTTGTAGAACGCCATCTTGCCCAGCTTGGCGCCCTTGCCCAGGGTGACCTTTTTCAGGCTGGCGGCATTGGTAAAGGCGGTCTCGCCGATGTCGGCATTCTCGCCGATGGTCACGCTCTTCAGCGCGGTGCCGAAGGTGTAGTAGAAATAGCGCTTGCCGTCGATCTCGGTGCGCTCCACCGTGAAGGCGCTGTCCTTATCCATACCGAAGGCGTATTTGCCCAGGGTGACGTTGTCACCCACCACAACCGTCTCCAGGTCGGCGCATTCGCTGAACACGCCCTCCTCCACCTTCATCTTATCCGGTACGGTCACCTTTTTGATGGCGGTGAAGGCAAAAGCATACTTGCCGATCTTGGTCTTGGCGGTAAAGGCGGGCAGGCGGGTGATGCCGGTCTCGAAGAAGGCGTACTCGCCGATCTCCTTGAACTCACCCAGCGTCACCTTTTTAATGCCGCTGGCGGAGCCGAAGGCGTAGTCGCCCACCTTGGTAACCTCCGGCAGGGTCACGGAGGTCACCTGCTTGGTGTGGGAGAAGGCTCCCTTGCCCACCTCGGTGATCTTGGCGCCGCCGAAGGTTTCGGCGTCCACCTTGCCCTTAACGGTGGGGGCTACGGCCACCAGCGTCTTGCCGTTCTTGGACAGGACGTAGCCGTTCTTGCCGGTCTTAAAGGCCTTGTTGCCGGACTTGACGATCAGGGTCTTGACGTCGGTGTCGCGGAAGGCAAACTCGTCGATGGTGTTGACGTCGGGGCCGATGGTGACCTCGGTCAGATTTTCGCACTCGTAGAACATACCCTCCGGCAGCACCACGGAGTTGACGTAGAACTTCTTCAGCTCCTCACAGCCGGTGAAGGCGTAGCCGCCGTACTTGACCAGCTTGGCGGTGACGGTGACCTCGGCGATGCTCTCACAGCCGGCAAAGGCGTACTGACCGATGGACAGCAGGCTGTCGCCGGTGACCACCTTCTCCAGCTTCTTATTGCCGGCGAAGGCATAGTCGGAGATCACACAGGCGGAGGGCAGCTCCAGCGTACCCTCCAGGTCACACTTCTCAAAAGCGTTCTGGTTGATGATCTGCAGGTTGTTATCACCGCTGAAGGTGATCTTCTTCAGCGAGGTACAGTTGTAGAACGCGCCGTACTCGATGGCGGTCAGGGTGGAGGGCAGCACGATCTCCTCCAGCGCCGTCAGATTGGCAAAGGCGTAGGCATTGATCTTTTCGATGCCCTCGGGCAGCACCACCTTGGTGACGGTGCCGTCACCGATGAACCACTGCTTGGTGGTTTCGCGGTCGTCCCGCTCCAATTCCTCGGGGGTCTTATCTATGTACTCAAAGTTGGCAAAGGCGAAATTGCCGATCTCCTTCAGCCGCAGGCGGGCGGGTACCTCTACCAGACCACCCAGACCGTAGTAGTGGTTCAGGATGCCGCCGGTGACGTCGTAGGGGTCCTTGACCTCTACGGACACCGACTCGGAGTAGAAGGTGTTCTTGCCGTCCTGCTGGATCTTGACGGTGACCGAGGCGAAGCCCTCTGCCACCGCGGTGACCTGTCCGGAGGAGGTGATCTTAACGATGTCCTCGTTACTGGATTCAAAGATCACCTGCGTATCACGGGGATAGAAGGGATCCATATCCATATTCAGCACCACCGACTCGGAGGGGTACATGGACAGGTTGTACTTGCCCTCGAAGAAGCGGATGTTACCGGTGTCGCCGATATCCTTATCCTCATTCTCCAGCATGTAGTACGCCTTTTGGGTGGTGTAGCCGGTCAGGATGAACATATCCGCCACCGGCTTGTCGTAGCGACGATAGCCCTCGTCGCCCTCCTTAAGCACCGTCACGGGGAAGGTGTATTTGAGCTTCGATTCCGGATCGGTGACACGGATGATGGCGCGACCGGACTTGGCGGCTACCAGCTTGTTGTTGACCACGCGGACCACGCTGGGCTTGGAGGACTTGAACTCCAGCAGCTCGCTCCAGGAGGTGCTGGGCTCCACGATGGGGGCCAGGGTGAATACCTCGTTGGGGCTGAGGGTCAGACCCTCCTCCAGACCCTCAAAGGTGAACTTCTTAAAGGAGTCCGGCAGGCGGATCTCGTAGGAGGCGTAGTTCAGCGCATAGTCGTAGGTGGTAAAGACAAAGGAGTTTTTGTTCACCGCATCATCCTTAATGGTGTAGACGTAATCGGTCAGATCCAGGGTGACGTAGGTGGTGCTGTTCTCCTTGGAATAGATGGGGGTCATAAACTGCTCGAAGGCCACCAGCTCGGGAGCCTCGTTGCCGTCCTCATCGGTGGACATCTTAACGTAGCCCAGCTGGCCGCACATGGCGTAGTGGTTATCGTACACCGCCACCTTGGCAAACAGCTTATTCTTCTTAGCCGTCTTATCGTACTCGTAGTAGTACTCCACGTCGCTGATGGTGGGGGCCTCGAAGTCGATGGTCATGGGGAATTCCATGGTGCGGCTGCGGTTGGCCGCCTCGCCGCCGTCGCCGTAGTCCATGTGACCCACCAGCTTAACGGTCAGGTGAGCGTTGTTGGCCAGGTTGTGCTCCTGCACGTTAAACTCGATCTCAATGTTGGAGGGACGGATGGTACCGCCGTCACCGTAGGACTTACGCACGTCCTTCTCCACCGTCTCAAACACCACCTCGCCGGTGGCGTCGTCGGTGATGGTGATGTCGATGGAGCTGGCGGCACGGAGCATACCCGCCCATACAAAGCGCAGGGAGCAGATGGAGCCCGTCTGGTTGGACAGAGCAATGTAATCCTTGTTAGCCGAGATGACCACGTCGTCGGGATCCTGCACGAAGTAGTAGGAACCCAGATAGCTGACGAAGTCGCTGGAGATGCCGCCCACCGCACGGGAGGGGAAGGAATCCGCCATCAGCTTATCCTCGGGGTCGATGCCGTCGTCCAGCTCGTCGGCGTTGGTGTCGTAGTACTCCAGGTCGAACATAGGCGCCTGGGTCCAGTCGCCGTAGAAGGCCAGATAAGGAACGCTCAGGTCGATCTTGGTGCCCAGCTTGGCCTCCAGAGAGATGAAGCCCTCCACGTACATACCGTTCTCAAAGGACTCATCCAGATATTTCTTATCCTCGTCGCTGAGGGTGATGCGCACCTTAACGGTGGCCTGCTTACCCTTGCCGACGATAACGTTGTTGCCCAGCTTGGTGCCGCCGTCCACCGAGAGGATCTCCATCTCGGCGCCCTCCAGCACGTGAGCCTGCTCGGTCACGGTGGTCTCACCGGCGTTGGTCTTGGTATCGGACACGCCCTCGGTGATGATGCTGGCGGACACGTTGTACATCAGCTGCTTCTTGCTGAAGTTGTCCACGGCGAAGGTCATCTCATAGACACCCTTCTTGTCCGGGTCGTCGCCCAGCTCCAGCTTGGTGGTGTCCATGGGGTTGCCGTCCTTATCGTAGGTGATGATGGCGGCAGGGGTCTTGGTGGCGGACAGCAGGTTGGCCAGACCGGCGCCCTGCTTACGCACCGCGTAGGGCTGTCCGTTGGTGTTGATGAGGATGTCGGCGGTGGACATCATCAGACGGTTCACCATCGCGGTCACAGCACCGGGGTCGTCGGCGATCTCGGGGAAATTCTCCACCACGTACTGGTGCATCAGCACCACCGCGCCGGCGGTGTTGGGACAGGCCATGGAGGTACCGGACAGACGGTCGTAGCCGCCGCCGGTCACCGAGGACAGAATGTTGCCGCCGTGGGCGGTGATCTCCGGCTTAATGCCCAGGCTGGGGGTGGGACCCCAAGAGGAGAAGTCGGACATAAAGGGGCCGGAGGTCTGGTCCTTATCAATTTTCAGAGTGCCGGTGCTGGAGGCAGCCAGCTTTTCACCGTCGTCCTGGGAGATGGAGCACACCGCCAGGGTGGCGTCGCCGATGTTCATCTTGATGTCACCGGAGACGTTGTTGTAGATGATGATGCCGATGGCGCCCTGGGCCTCGGCGATCAGCGCCTTTTCCTCAAAGGTGTTGGAGCCGCGGCGCACCAG